>NZ_JBHWBP010000003.1:0-112646 GCF_042735575.1 Streptomyces sp. NPDC059564
CTCCGGTGCTGCCCTCCCCCAGCGCCCCTTCGGGCAACCCGCGCTCCGGTGGCGCGCCCCAGCCGGTGATCCCGGGCTGGAAGGTGGTCGTCAACACGAAGTACGGGGCCGCCTACGACGTGCCCGCCGACTGGAACGTCCCCGACACCGGCTCGGTCATCTACTTCGAAGACGAGGCCAAGAAGGACGGTTCGCCCGCCATCACCATGTCCGGGACCTCCACCCTCAAGCGGGAGTGGTGCACGGTCGACACGGACAAGAACGGCAGCACGGAGAACTTCGCGCTCGCCTACACCGGCATCAAGGGCGCCCAGGGCGCCAAGGACACGGCCCAGGTCGCGACCGACAACACCGGCTCCTGGGTGTGGGCGGGCTACGCCCAGAAGGAACCCAAGGGAACGGTCAAGGTGACCGACCCCAAGGAGTACACGACCTCCTCCGGGCTCAAGGGCCACATGGTGGTCGCCACCGCGCCGAACGTGAAGAAGGAGCACAAGTGCTCCACCGACGGCAAGGCGGTCGGCTTCGGCTTCAAGAACGCGGCCGGTGACTTCGCCAGCTTCGTGCTGGTCGGCCCCGCGGGCGTGAAGGACGAGGTCCAGGCCGACGTCTACGACAAGGTCCTCAGCTCCATCCGGCTCACCGCGAACTGATTCCCCGCGGCCCGGGCACCGGGCCGGACCTCCGGCCGTAAATCGGTTTGGAGTCCCGGCCCGGGGCGGGGGATAGTCCGGGAGTGAGTCCTCCCCCCACCGCCTCCCCCTCCGGCGCGCCCGCGCCCCGCCGCCGCCCCGCATGGGCCGGCCGCAACTACACCCTGCTCACCGGCGCCGCCGTCATCACCAACCTCGGCAGCCACGGAGCACTCATCGCGGCCGCCTTCGCCGTGCTGGAGGCGGGCGGTTCCGGCGGGGACGTCGGCCTGGTCGCGGCCGCCCGTACGCTGCCCCTCGTCCTCTTCCTGCTCGTGGGCGGCGCGCTCGCCGACCGGCTGCCGCGGCACCGGGTGATGGTCGCCGCCAACGCCCTCAACTGCGTCTCGCAGGCCGCCTTCGCGGTCCTCGTGCTCACCGGGCACCCCCAGCTGTGGCAGATGATGCTGCTCACCGCGCTCTGCGGCACCGGGACGGCCTTCTTCAACCCGGCCGCCGAGGGGATGCTCCTCTCCAGCGTCTCCGGCGAGCACTCCAACCGCGCCTTCGCCCTCTTCCGGCTGGCCGTGAACGGCGCGGGCATCGGCGGCGCCGCCCTGGGCGGGGCGATGATCGCGGCGATCGGCCCGGGCTGGGTACTGGCCGTGGACGCGGCCGCCTTCGCGCTCGCCGGTGCCCTGCGCGCCTTCCTGGACGTCGGCCACGTCGCCGAACGGGCTCCGGGCGGGGGCCTGCTGGCCGACCTGCGCGAGGGCTGGGACGAGGTGCGCACCCGGCCCTGGCTGTGGAGCATCGTGCTCCAGTTCTCCGTGGTCGTCGCCGTCGTCGGCGCGGCCGAGGCGGTCTACGGTCCCCTCGTCGCCCGCGACCGGCTGGGCGGGCCCGCCCCCTGGGGCATGGCCCTGGCCTTCTTCGGCGCGGGCACCATCGCCGGGGCCCTGCTGATGATGGTGTGGAAGCCGCGCCGGCTGCTGCTGGTCGGCACCCTGTGCGTGTTCCCGCTGGCGCTGCCCTCGGCGGGGCTGGCCGTACCGCTGCCCGTGTGGGGGCTGTGCGCGGTGATGTTCGTCAGCGGCGCCGCCATCGAGGTGTTCGGCGTGAACTGGATGACCACGATGCACCAGGAGATCCCGGAGGAGAAGTTCTCCCGGGTCTCCGCCTACGACTGGTTCGGCTCGGTGTCCATGCTCCCGCTCGCCACCGCGCTGGCCGGCCCGGCCGAGACCGCCTTCGGCCGGACCACGGCCCTGTGGGGCTGCGCGGCGCTGGTGGTGGCCGGTACGGCGGCGGTGCTGTTCGTCCCGGACGTCCGCCGCATGACCCGCAAGCCCCCGCCCCCGAAGCACCCCGCCCTCCCCACCGCGGCACCGGAAGCGGCCCCGACCGGCGCCACCGCCTGACCCCGGGTCGGCTCACCCCAGGCTGAACGCCCCTTCGGGCGGCTCCGGCGAGGCCACGGCGTCGGCGTCCGCCACCGTACGGGCGCCGCGCACGAACCGGGTCAGCGCGTCCCCCGACTCCACCCGGGCGGGGAACGCGTCTCCGGCGCACCGCCGGGCCAGCGCGGCCACCGGCAGGGCGGCGTCCGAGGCCAGCAGCACCGCGTTGCCGAAGCGCCGCCCCCGCAGCACACCGGGCTCCGCGATCAGCGCCAGCTCCCCGAAGACGGCCCCGAAATTCGCCAGCTGGGCCCGCAGGAAGCCGAACGGCGCCCCGTCCGCCAGGTTCGCCGCGTACAGCCCGCCGGGCCTCAGCACCCGCGCGGCCTCCCTCGCGTACTCCACCGAGGTCAGCTGGGCCGGCACCCGCGAGCCCCCGAAGACGTCGGCGACGATCACGTCCGCGCTCCGCGCCGGAGCGGAGCCCAGCCAGGCCCGCGCGTCGGCGGCGTGCACGGCCACCTCCGCCCCGGCGGCCAGCGGCAGGTGCTCGGCGACCAGGTCCACGAGCCCCGCGTCGAACTCCACCACCGTCTGCCGGGACCCGCGCCGGGTCGCGGCCGCGTAGCGGGGCAGGGTCAGCGCGCCGCCGCCCAGGTGCAGCAGGTCCAGCGCGGCCCCCGGCTCCGCCGCGCAGTCCAGCACGTGCGCGAGGCGGCGTACGTACTCGAACTCCAGGTGCTCGGGGTCGTCGAGGTCCACGTACGACTGCGGGGCCCCGTTGACGGTGAGCAGCCAGGCTCGCTCCGCGTCCACGTCCGGCATCAGCTTGGCGGTGCCCTGGCCCACTTCCCGGATCACCGGGATCTGTTCGTCGCTCACCCCACCATTGTCAGGCCGCCTCCGGCCCCTCCCAGACCTCCCGGGCCCCGGTGACGTGGGCGGCGGCCTGGGCCAGTCCGGCGCGCGCGGCCGGGTCCCGGCGGGCGGGGTCCAGGACGTTGCGCCCGAACGCCCTGCGGGCCTCGGCCGACGGGGTGATCAGCAGCACCCGCGCGCCGTCCGCGCGCAGCCGGGCGGCCTGCGCGGAGGGCGAGGGGATCTTGCCGGAGCCGAGCGCCAGCGGGGCGAGGATGACCACGCGCCGGTATCCGGCGGCGAGGTCGGCGTTGGTGGCGGAGCGGACGCCCCCGTCGATGAAGCGGCGTCCGGCGACGGTCACCGGCGGCCACACCCCGGGCACGGCGCAGCTGGCCGAGACGGCCTCCACCAGGGTGGCGGGGCCCTCCCGGTCGAAGGCGGCCGGCTCCCCGCTCAGCGCGTCGACGGCGGTGACGACGAGGCGCCGCTCGGGCCACTCCCGCGACAGGAGCCGGGCCTCCAGCACCGCGCGCCGCTCCGCCTCGTCCTGGGTGCGGGCGGCGAGCGCCATCGCGCCGACCCGCCTGCGGTAGGCCTCGGCGTCGCGGGAGCGGGCGATGGCCAGGGCGTACCGGGCCACGGTTCCCGCGCCGATCCGCGCCATGGCCTCCCCGGTGGCGTCGCCGAGCTGGCGCTCGTACAGCTCCCGCGGGGTGAGCAGCCCGGAGGTCAGCTGGGCGCCGACCACCGAGCCGGCGGAGGTGCCGATCACGAGGTCGGCGCCGGTCAGGTCGACTCCGGCGCGGGCGAGCCCGTAGAGGATCCCGGTCTCCCAGCCGATGCCGGTCAGTCCTCCGCCGCCGAGCACCAGTGCCGTGTCGCCGCCCATCTCCGCCGCCCTTCGCCCGTCCGCCCGCTGTGGTGACGGCAGTCTGACGCAGAGCCGCCGCCGTCACCACAGCTGGGGTCATCCGACCCGGGTCACCGTGCCCGCGCCGACGGTGCGGCCGCCCTCGCGGATCGCGAAGCCGAGGCCCGCCTCCAGCGGGACGTCCCGCCCCAGTTCGACGGTCATGGTGACCGTCTCCCCGGGCCGGGCCACCGCGGCCCCGCCCAGGTCCACGTCGCCGACGACGTCGGCGGTGCGGATGTAGAACTGCGGCCGGTACCCGGAGGAGAGGGCCGTGCTGCGCCCGCCCTCCCGGGCGGAGAGCACGTACACCTGCGCCGTGAAGCGCCGGCTGGGCACCACGCTGCCGGGCGCGGCGACCACGTGCCCGCGGCGCACCCCGTCACGCGGCACCCCGCGCAGCAGCAGCGCGACGTTGTCCCCCGCCTCGGCGGACTCCATCGGCTTCCCGAAGGTCTCCAGCCCGGTCACCACCGTCAGGGCGGGCTCGCCGTCGCCGCCGAGCACGCTCACCCGGTCGCCCATGCGTACGGTGCCGCGCTCGACGGCGCCGGTGACGACGGTGCCGCGGCCGGTGATGGTGAGGACGTTCTCCACGGGCAGCAGGAACGGCGCGTCGGTGTAGCGCACCGGCATCGGCACGTAGGTGTCCACCGCGTCCAGCAGCGCCAGGACGGCCCCGGTCCACTTCGGGTCGCCCTGCAGCGCCCCGAGCCCGGAGACCCGTACGACGGGCGCGGTGTCACCGCCGTAGCCGTGCGCGGTGAGCAGCTCGCGGACCTCCAGCTCGACGAGGTCGGTCAGCTCGGAGTCCCCGGCGTCGGCCTTGTTGAGGGCGACGACGATGTGGTCGACCCCGACCTGCCGGGCGAGGAGCACGTGCTCGGCGGTCTGCGGCATGACCCCGTCGAGGGCGGAGACGACGAGGATCGCCCCGTCCAGTTGGGCGGCGCCGGTGACCATGTTCTTGATGTAGTCGGCGTGGCCGGGCATGTCGACGTGGGCGTAGTGCCGGGTGTCGGTCTCGTACTCGACGTGCGTGAGGTTGATGGTGATGCCGCGCTTGGCCTCCTCGGGGGCCCGGTCGATGCGCTCGAACGGGACGTAGGAGGCGCCGCCGCGCTCGGCGAGGACCTTGGTGATGGCGGCGGTGAGGGTGGTCTTGCCGTGGTCGACGTGACCCATGGTGCCGATGTTGAGGTGCGGCTTGGTGCGGGTGAAGGCCGTCTTGGCCATGATGTCTTTCCCGTTGCTCGAAGCGTGGACGGGACCCCTGGAGCGAGCCGACCCTCCCCCTGCGGGGTCCGCCGGACGATCCGGGAAGGGTCAGCTTCGTGCGCCGTCGAACGCGGCGAAGGGTGCCGCCGCGAAGGCTTCCGCGAGGAAGCCCGCTGCGGGGAAGGCCGCTGCGGGGACGGAGAGGACGGCAGCCTTCGGCGCGTCCGCGACTGCGGACGGCGCTGCGGGGAAGGCGTACCGGGACATGCCCCAGATCCTGCCGGACGGGACCGTCCCCGTCGAATGGATTTCCTTGCGCCCCAAGCCCGTTCGGGGAAGTCCGGATGCTCACGCTCCGCGAGGCCCCGGCAGCGCAGTGCGAGCGCCGCGCGGTCCGTCTCCGGGGGGCGCGGCGTGTCCTTCGTCACGGCCCGGGAGAGTTGACGCCGCGGCGGGTGCGGATCCACCTGTGCGGGATGCCGCGGGGTCACCGGGTGTTCGGCCGCATGAGGTCCGGCTTACGGCGGGGCGTCGGACATCTCGGTTAGTCTCCCGGAATGTCCCTCCTCCTCGCGCCGCGGACCCGGCTGTCGCTGCTCGTCGTGCTGCTGGTCGCGGCCGGGGCGTGCGTCGTCCTCTACGAGCCCCAGCGGCTGCTGTCGCAGGGCTGGCCCCCGGCGCTGCCGCTCGGCGCGGGGGTGTTGCTGTTCGCGGGTGCGTACGGGCTGTGCACGGCGGCGTTCGTGCCGCGGCCCTTGCTGAACCTGGCCGCGGGGGCGGTGTTCGGCGCCCCGTTCGGGCTGGTGGCGGCGATCGGCGGGACGGTGCTCGGGGCCGGGATCGCCTTCGGACTCGGGCGGGCGCTGGGCCAGGAGGCACTGCGCCCGTACCTGCGCGGGCGCTGGCTGCGGGCGGGCGACGAGCAGCTGAGCCGGCACGGTTTCCGGTCGGTGCTCGCGGTGCGGATCTTCCCCGGGGTGCCGTTCGCGGCGGCCAACTACCTGGCGGCGGTCTCCCGTTGCGGCTGGCTGCCCTTCCTCCTCGCGACGGCGCTCGGGACGGTCCCCAACACCGCCGCGTACGTGATCGCCGGGTCCAGCGCGGCCTCCCCCGGATCGCCCGCGTTCCTCGTCTCGTCCGGCTTCATCGCGCTCTCCGCAGTGCTCGCCGGAGCCGTCGCCTGGCGGAGGCGCCACCGGCTGGCGCCCGCCGCCGCGGACCGCCCGGCGCCCGGGTTGCGCGCAGTCCACCCCCCTGTGGTCGAGGCCGCTCCCCACGGGCCCTAGCATCGGACCCGAACTGCCCGACGATCACAAGGACGAGCGCACCCCGACATGAGCTGGTTCGAATCCCTAATCCTCGGTCTCGTCCAGGGGCTTACGGAGTTCCTCCCGATCTCCTCCAGTGCCCACCTGCGGCTGACCGCGGCGTTCGCCGGCTGGCACGACCCCGGCGCGGCCTTCACCGCCATCACGCAGATCGGCACCGAGGCCGCCGTCCTCATCTACTTCCGCAAGGACATCGCGCGGATCATCTCCACCTGGTTCCGCTCGCTGTACACCAAGGCGCTGCGCTCCGAGCAGGACGCCAAGATGGGCTGGCTGGTCATCGTCGGCTCGCTCCCGATCGGTGTGCTGGGTCTGCTGTTCAAGGACCAGATCGAGGGTCCCGCCCGTGACCTGCGGCTGACCGCCACCACCCTGATCGTGATGGGCCTGATCCTCGGTTTCGCCGACTGGCAGGCCTCGCGCGACGAGGAGGGCGGCCGCCACCGGGTGGTGCACCAGCGCAAGACGCTGAAGGAACTGGGCGTCAAGGACGGTCTGATCTTCGGCGCCTGCCAGGCCATGGCCCTGATCCCGGGCGTCTCCCGCTCCGGCGCGACGATCTCCGGCGGTCTGCTGCTGGGCTTCACCCGCGAGGCCGCGGCCCGCTACTCCTTCCTCCTCGCGATCCCGGCCGTACTGGCCTCGGGCGCCTTCGAGATCAAGGACGTGATCGAGACCCCCGGTCACATCACCTGGGGTCCGACGATCTTCGCGACGGTCATCGCCTTCTTCGTCGGCTACGCCGTCATCGCCTGGTTCATGAAGTTCATTTCCACCAAGAGCTTCATGCCCTTCGTGATCTACCGGATCCTGCTCGGCATCGTGCTGTTCGCGCTGATCAGCGCCGGGGTGCTCAGCCCCCACGCCGGCGAGTCGGGCTCGTAGCGGGCCCACGGCTCACCGCTTCGCGTGAACCGGAGGCCGCTCGGGAACGTTCCCGGGCGGCCTCCGCGTCGTTGTGCCTGGAGCAAGGAAGAGCTGCAGGGGGTGCGTGTCCCATGATCCGCGTGGTACTGGAACGTTTTCCGGCCGGAAGTCCGAGGGGAAGCTGGCCCGCGGAGGAGTACGCCGCGCAGCGTCTGCGCGAGGGCGTGGCGGCGGAGGTGGTGATGGACCTGGCCAGTGACGCCTTCCTGGTGGTGGTCCGGCAGCGGGAGGCGCATTCCGGCCGCTGACGGCCGGTACCGGATCCGGTGGCCGCACGCCCCTTGGCCTGGCGGCCCATCAGCCCCACACTGACCCGATGACGCAGCGTGTGGACCTCGCGACGGTAATGGACCGACTCGCCATCGACGAGGTGGTCTCGGGGTACGCGGCGGCCGTCGACGACGGCGACTGGGCCGCCTACCGCGCCCTGTTCACCCCCGCCGGCCGGGCCGACTACACCTCGGCCGGCGGGGTCGAGGGCCCGGCCGCGGAGGTCGCGGACTGGCTGGAGCGGACCATGACGCTGTTCCCCGTGCGCCAGCACCTGATCGTCAACCGCCTGGTCCGGCTGGAGGACCAGGGCGGTTCCCCCGGGGACACCGCGCGGGTCCGGGCGGACTTCCTCAACCCGATGCGGCTGGCGGGCGAGGACTCCGACGCCACGGTCACCTCCCCCAACTTCGTCGCCGCCGGCCGCTACGCCTTCGCGCTGGCCCGCACCCCCGACGGCTGGCGCCTGACCGGGGTCACCGTGCACGAGAAGTGGCGGCACGTCTCGGCGTGAAGAGCCGGGCACCGGGTCCCACACTGGAAGCGGAGGCGCGTCATGGTCACGAAGCGGACCCGGTGGTGGCGTGCGGCGGCCGCGGTGGCCGCCGGGGCGCTGCCCTGCCTCGCCTTCCCCGCCCCGGCGCTGTGGTGGTTCGCGTACGTGGCCCTCGTGCCCTGGATGCTGCTGCTGCGCTCCGCCCCCACCGGGCGGCGGGCGGCCCTGGAGGGCTGGCTCGGCGGTGCGGGCTTCATCGTGGCGGTGCACCACTGGCTGCTGCCGAGCCTGCACGTGTTCCTGATACCGGTGGCCGCGCTGCTGGGGCTGCTGTGGATCCCCTGGGCGCTGCTGGTACGGGAACTGCTCGGCGGGGCGCCGTCCGCGGGCCGGGCGGCGGCCGCGCTGGTCCTCGTACCGGCGGGGTGGCTGCTGTCGGAGCTGGCCCGGTCCTGGCAGGGGCTGGGCGGGCCGTGGGGGCTGCTCGGGGCCAGTCAGTGGCAGGTGCCGCCGGCGCTGCGGCTCGCTTCGGTGGGCGGGGTGTGGCTGGTGAGCCTGCTGGTGGTGGCGGTGAACTGCGCGCTGGTGCTGCTGGTCGCGGCGCCGGGGGCGCGGGTCCCGGCGGTGGCCGCCGTGGCGGGCTGCGCGGTGCTGACGGGGGCGGTGTGGCTGTGGCTGCCGCACCCGGAAGCCTCGGGCGTGCTGCGGGTGGCCGTCGTCCAGCCGGGCCCGGTGGCCGACGGCCCGGGCGCGGGTGACGGCCCGCAGCGGCGGTTCGACGCCGGGGAGCGGCTGACCCTGTCGCTGGTGGGGCGGCCCGTGGACCTGGTGGTGTGGGGCGAGAGCAGCGTCGGCGTGGACCTGGCGGCGCGGCCCGACCTGTCGCGGCGGCTGGCCGCCCTGTCGGCGCGTACGGGCGCCCCGCTGCTGGTCAACGTGGACGCCCGGCGCTCGGACCGGCCCGGGATATACAAGAGTTCCGTCCTGATCGGCCCGCGGGGCCCCACCGGCGACCGGTACGACAAGATGCGGCTGGTCCCTTTCGGCGAGTACGTGCCGGCCCGCGCGCTGCTGGGGTGGGCGACCTCGGTGGGCAGGGCGGCCGGCGAGGACCGGATGCGCGGCGCCGCCCCGGTGGTGATGGAGCTGCCCGGCGGCACCCGGCTCGGCCCGCTGGTGTGCTTCGAATCGGCCTTCCCCGACATGAGCCGGGAGCTGACCCGGCAGGGGGCGGCCGTCCTGGTCGCCCAGTCCTCGACCTCCACGTTCCAGCACAGCTGGGCCCCGGCCCAGCACGCCTCGCTGGCGGCCCTGCGCGCCGCCGAGAACGGCCGCCCGGCCGTGCACGCCACGCTCACCGGGGTCAGCGCGGTCTACGGACCGTCGGGCGAGCGGATCGGCCCGGCCCTGTCCACCGAGGCGAGCACGGCGGCCGTGTACGAGGTGCCGCTCGCCCGGGGCACCACCCTCTTCGTCCGCTTCGGGAACTGGCCGGGCGGCGCCTCGGTGGCAGCGGTCGCGGCGTACTGCGCCGCCCGGGGCACGCGGGCGGTCAGGCTCGGGAGGCCTGCTCCAGAGCCGTCAGCACCACCCGCTCGCACAGCTCGTGGGTGAGCAGCGCGTCCCGCGCGCTGAGCACCTTGCCCGCGTCGACGGCCTCCAGAAAGGTGTCCACGACCTGCTCGATGCCGCGCTGGCGGGCCACGGACACCCAGTCCCCGCGCCGCCGCAGCGTCGGCTGGCCCTTGTGGTCGATGATCTCGGCGAGGTTGACGACCTGGCGCTTGGAGTCCTGTCCGGACACCTCCAGGACCTCCTCGGTGGATCCGGAGAGCCGGTTCATGACGCCGAGGGCGGTGAAACCGTCGCCGGACATCTGGAGCACCACCTGGTGCATCAGCCCCTCGCGCACCACGGCCCGTACGTCGATGTGGTCGGCCTCTCCGGGCAGCAGGAAGCGCAGGGTGTCGACGACGTGGATGAAGTCGTCGAGGACCAGGGTCCGCGGGTCCTCGGGGAGCCCGACCCGGTTCTTCTGCAGGATGATCAGCTCGCGCGGGTGGTCGGCGCACTGGACGTAGCCGGGCGCGTGACGGCGGTTGAAGCCGACGCAGAGGGAGACCCCGCGCTCTTCGGCCAGCTCCACCAGGCGCCGCGAGTCCGCGAACTCGTAGGCCAGCGGCTTGTCCACGTACGTGGGCACGCCCGCTTCCAGCAGCCGCTCCACGATCTCGGGGTGGGCGGCGGTCGGCGCGTGCACGAAGGCGGCGTCGAGGCCCCGGTCGAGCAGCGCGTCCAGCGAGGTGTGGCGGCGCTCGCGCGGGATGTGGTGGAGCTCGCCGATCCGCTCCAGCGTGGCCGGAGTGCGCGTCTGCAGGTGCAGTTCCACGCCGGGACGCGTGGTGAGGACGGGCAGGTACGCCTTCTGGGCGATGTCGCCGAGTCCGATGACGCCGACCTTCACCGGGTGCCTCCTGATATGGGCCGAATGGGACACGGGCAGCTTAATCCCTGGTGGGAGGGGGCGCGTTCGACCAGGATGACGGCCATGACTTCCGACGGATCACACCGCACCGAACCTTCGACCACCGCCGACGAGCGGGACATGCTGGACGGCTGGCTCGACTACCACCGCTCCACCCTCGCCTGGAAGTGCTCCGGACTGACCGAGGAGCAGCTGCGCCTCACCCCGCTCAAGCCGTCCGGGCTGAGCCTGATGGGCCTCGTACGGCACATGGCGGAGGTGGAGCGGTACTGGTTCCGGGAGATAGCGCTGGGCGAGGACCTGCCCGAGCTGTACAGCACCCGCGAGAACCGCGACGGGGACTTCCAGTTCACCGACGCCGACACCTGGGCCTCCTCCGAGCGGGTGTGGCAGACGGAGGTCGAGCTGGCACGGCAGGCGGCCGGGGGCCGCTCCCTCGACGCGGTGTCGGACGCCGCGAGCCACCACCGCGGCGAGGTCTTCAGCCTGCGCTGGATCTACACCCACATGATCGAGGAGTACGCGCGCCACAACGGTCACGCGGACCTGCTGCGCGAGCACATCGACGGCGTCACGGGCGAGTAGCCGCTGTCGGCCGGACATCCCCTCGCCGTCACCCGTGCGGGGTGAATATCGGCCGAGGGTTTTCACAACGGGGTCCTCGCACAGCAGAGTTGCGCGGGTGCATCCAACCCGAACCTCTACGAAACTGCTCCTCGGGGCCGCCTGTGCCGTCTCGGCCGTCTCCGGCTGCGTGAACGTGGCCCCCGGGCCGGGGCGGCCGGCGACGGCCCCCTCGGCCGGACTGCCGCCCCAGTACGCGCCGCGCGGGGGGCCGGGGGCGCTGCCGGTGGTCGTCCAGGCGCCGGCGCTGGAGGCGCTGGGGGCCGTGCCGGGGGAGGCCGCGCGGCCCTCGGCCCCGACGGCCGCCGCCCGGGGTACGGCGCGCACCACCCCCGGTACGCCCTCGCAGGCGCTGGAAGCCGTTCCTCCGGTCCCCGACATCCCGGAGCCCCAGGAGCCCGCCCGGCAGCCGCACGGGCACCGGCACGACCGTGAGGACGCCGTACGCAAGGACGTGCGGGTGCCGCGCGAGCTGATGCGGGAGCTGCCGGTCCGCCCGGCCGACGTCTGCGCCCTGGGCCGGCGGCACGGCCGCTGGCACCCGGACAGCCCGGAGGCCCGCATCTGCGCGGGCGTCCACGACGGCTGACCGGAGCCCCGGCCGCCGCTAGGGCGACTGCTCGGGGAACGGCCGGGGCCCCGGGCCCGGTTCCGCCGCGAGGCGCCGTTCCAGGCGGGCGATGGCGGCCCGCACCCCGTTCCCGTACCCGTCGTCGGCCAGCGTGGCGGTGGCCGCCCGGGCGCGCGCGAGGTGCACCCGGGCCGCCTCGGGGCGGCGGAGCTTGACGTAGTCGGCGGCGAGGCTGAGGTGGAGCGAGGGGTAGAAGCCGCGTACGGCCTCGCGCGGCCCCTCCCCCAGCCCGTCGGCGGCGGTCAGGGCCCGCAGGTCCCAGGCCAGTTCGTCGGCGGGGTCGTCCTGGGCGTCGGCCATGTAGTGCGCGAGGGTGCAGCGGTGGAGGGAGTCCCCCTCGGCGGCGATCTCGGACCAGATCTCGCCGAGGCGGTTGCGGGCTTCCTCGCGGTCGCCGGCGTGCAGCAGGATGACCGCCTGGCCGATCCTGGTCATGACGGCGTCCTCCGACGCCTCCTGCTGCTCCGTCAACGCGGCCTCCGGCTCGCTCCGCCGGACCTGCTCCGGTCCGATCATCAAGAAGCTAACCGGCGGCACCGGCTCTGGCGCCGAGGCGCGGTGTGGCGTCAGCCCAGGTCCGGGATCCGCCAGTCGATCGGCTCATGGCCCTGGGCGGCGACGGCCTCGTTGATCTGGGTGAAGGGGTGGGAGCCGAAGAACTTCTTCGCCGACAGCGGCGAGGGGTGGGCGCCCTTGACGACGACGTGGCGCTCCTCGTCGATCAGCGGGATCTTCTTCTGGGCGTAGGCGCCCCAGAGCACGAAGACGACCGGGTCGGGGCGCTCGGACACCGCGCGGATCACGGCGTCGGTGAACTTCTCCCAGCCCTTGGCCTTGTGCGAGTTGGGCTCGGCCTCGCGGACGGTGAGGACGGCGTTGAGCAGCAGGACGCCCTGCTCGGCCCACGGCATCAGGTACCCGTTGTCGGGGACCGGCAGGCCGAGCTCCTCCTTCATCTCCTTGTAGATGTTGCGCAGCGAGGGCGGGGTCCTGACGCCGGGCAGCACGGAGAAGCACAGGCCGTGCCCCTGGCCGGCGCCGTGGTACGGGTCCTGGCCGAGGACCAGCACCTTGACCTTGTCGAACGGCGTGGCCTCCAGGGCCGCGAAGACCTGCTCGCGGGGCGGGTAGACCGGCCCGTTCGCCCTTTCCTTCTCGACGAACTCGGTGAGTTCCCTGAAGTAGGGCTGGTCCAGCTCCCCGCCGAGAACGGGGAGCCAGGACTCGGGCAGCATCTGGGTCACGTCGACAACCTCCGGTACAAGTTCGTGCAACTGCTCAGAACCTACCGGGGGCCACTGACAACGCCGCGACCCGGTCCGCGCCCGCGGCCGTCACCAGCTGGTCTTGCGGTACAGCTCCCACATCTGCATGGCGGTCTGCGGGTCCAGGGCCCGCTCGGCGCCGGCGATGTCCTCGCGCGCGCCGACGTAGAGCTTGCCCTGCCACAGCGGCAGCAGCCGCACGTCCTGGGCGAAGATCTGCTGCGCCTGCTCGAACTCCCTGACGCCCGCGGACCGGTCGCCCTCGCGGCGGGACCTGGGGAGCAGGTCGTTCAGGATCTCGGCGGGCTCGTACGGGGTTCCGACCGCGTTCTCCTTGCCGACGAACGGCGCGATGAAGTTGTCCGGGTCCGGGAAGTCGGGGAACCAGCCGCGGCCGAAGATGGGGTACTGGCCGTTCTTGTAGCCGACCTGGAATTCGACCCAGGGCTTGTTGCGCAGCGTGACGTTGAAGAGGCCGCTCTCGTCCAGCTGCCGCTTGAGCTCGGTGAACTCGTCCGCCGTGGAGCCGCCGTAGCGGTCCGTGGTGTACCAGAGGGTGAGGTCCACCTTCCCCGTGATCCCGGCGGTCGTCAGGATCTTCTGGGCCTTCTTGACGTCGGCGTTGCCGTACAGGTCGAAGAAGGGCGTCTTGTGGCCGACGACCCCCTTGGGGACCATCGAGTACAGCGGCTCGGCGGTGCCCTGGTAGACCTTCGAGACGAGGGCGCCCCGGTCGATGACCTGGGCGATGGCCTGGCGCACCGGGAGCTTGGCGACCTGCGGGTCCTGGGGGTTGAAGACCAGGTAGCGGATCTCGGCGCCGACGTTCTCGACGACCTGGACGCCCGCGTTGTGCGAGGCGGGGCTCTGCAGGTCCTTGATCTCCGGGGCCGAGAGGCCTCGGTAGGTCGCGTCGATCTCCTTGGACTTCAGGGCCTCGACCATCGCGTCGGACTTCTTGAAGTACCGGATGGTCACGCCGTCGTTGCGGCGGTTGGCGAAGCCCTGGTAGGTGCCGTTGCCCCCCAGGACCGCTTCGGATCCGGCCTTGTACGAGGTCAGGACGTAGGGGCCGGAGCCGGTGACCTTGCCGTCGCCGCGCACCTTGTCGGCCGGGTAGTCCTTGGGCGCGACCAGGGAGGCGGCGGGCGAGCCGAGGACGAAGGGGAAGGTGGCGTCGGCGGTCTTCAGGTGGAAGACGACGGTCAGCGCGTCCGGGGTCTCGATCTTGTCGAGGGAGCCGAAGAGGTCCTTGGGGCCGACCTTGGAGTTGATGGTGCGGATGCGGTCCAGGGAGTGCTTGACGGCCTTGGAGTCGAGCGGTTCCCCGTCGGAGAACTTCAGGCCCTTGCGCAGGGTGCACCGGTACGCCTGGTTCGCCGTGTCCGTGAAGTCGCAGCTCTGGGCGGCGTCCGGCTGGGGCTTGGTGCTGCCCGTGGGGAACGCCAGCAGGGTCTGGTAGACATTCCGGTACAGCTCCCAGGAGCCGTCCCAGGCGTCGGCCGGATCGAGGGTGCTCGGGGCGCTCGTCGTGCCGACGACGATCCTCTTCGCCTTGTCGCCGCTGTCGTCGGAGAACAGACCGCATCCGGCGAGCAGGGATATGGACGCAAGGGCCGCAGTGATCTGCAGGCATCTGGTCCGGTTGAACACGTGCACGCTCCTCGATCAGCCAGGGGTGCGGCAGACCCTACCTCAGTGCGTCACAAATCCAATGGGCAGGTTTCGTGAGGCACTTGACCGATTTCGTGCATATTCGACACGCATTTGCCTCCCTTAGGGAGGCAAATGCGTCCGGTTATCGGTCAGTGCACTCCGGCATTGAGGAACATTCCCCCGTCGACGACAAGAGTTTGTCCGGTTACCCATTCCGCTTGTGCAGATGTGAGGAATGCCGCCGCGCCGCCGATGTCCTCGGGGACCCCGAGCCGGCCCAGCGGGTACGCGGCCGCGGCCTCCTGTTCGCGGCCCTCGTAGAGCGCCTGCGCGAACTTGGTCTTGACGACGGCCGGAGCGATCGCGTTCACCCGCACCCGGGGCGCCATCTCGTGGGCGAGCTGGAGGGTGAGATTGATCATCGCGGCCTTGCTCATCCCGTACGCCCCGATGAAGGGCGAGGCGGACACCCCGGCGATGGAGGCGATGTTCACGATCGCCCCGCCGTTGTCCTTCTGCCAGGCGTGCCAGGTCCGCTGGGCGAAGCCGAGGGCCGAGATCACGTTGGTCTCGAAGACCTTCCGCGCGACCCCGAGGTCGAGGTCCGCCATCGGCCCGAAGACCGGATTGGTCCCGGCGTTGTTCACCAGGAAGTCGACGCGGCCGAAGGCCTCCATCGCGCGCTCCACGGCGACGGCCTGGTGGGCCTCGTCGTGCGCCTTCCCGGCCACGCCGATCACCCGGTCCGCGCCGAGCCGCTCGACGGCCTCCTTGAGCGCGTCCTCGTTGCGCCCGGTGATGCAGACCCGGTCGCCCCGGGCCACGAGCGCCTCGGCGATCCCGTAGCCGATGCCCCGGCTCGCGCCGGTGATCAGCGCGGTCTTGCCGCTGTCGATGCCGTTGTACGTCATGCCGTACGCCCTGCCTCTCGTGATCGGGTCAGTTGAGCGGGCCGCCGGCCACGTACATGACCTGGCCGGAGACGAAGCCCGCGGCCTCGCCGGTGAAGAAGGCGATGGCGTTGGCGATGTCGTCGGGGCGGCCGACGCGCTGGACCGGGATCTGGGTGGCGGCGGCGGCCTGGAACTCCTCGAAGCCCATGCCCACGCGGGCGGCCGTCTGGGCGGTCATCTCGGTCACGATGAAGCCGGGGGCGACGGCGTTGGCGGTGACGCCGAACTTGCCGAGCTCGATGGCCAGGGTCTTGGTGAAGCCCTGGAGCCCGGCCTTGGCGGCGGCGTAGTTGGCCTGGCCGCGGTTGCCGAGCGCCGAGCTGCTGGAGAGGTTCACGATGCGGCCGAACTTGGCCTCCACCATGTACTTCTGACAGGCCCGCGCCATCAGGAACGCGCCCCGCAGGTGCACGTTCATGACCGTGTCCCAGTCGGTGTCGCTCATCTTGAAGAGCAGGTTGTCCCGGAGCACGCCGGCGTTGTTGACCAGGACGGTGGGGGCGCCGAGCACCTGCGCGACCCGCTCGACGGCCGCCTCCACCTGGGCGCTGTCGGAGACGTCGCAGCCGACCGCCACGGCCCTGCCGCCGGCGGAGGTGATCGCCTCCACGGTGTCCTTGCAGGCCGCCTCGTCGAGGTCGAGTACGGCGACCGCGCGGCCCTCGGCGGCCAGACGCACGGCGGTGGCGGCGCCGATGCCCCGGGCCGCCCCGGTGACGATCGCGACGCGCTGCTCGGTGGTGGACATGCTGGATCTCCTCGCCCTTGAGAAACGGCCGCCCAGAGGTGAGCAACCGCTTAGTAGCTTCAGCTGAGGAGACGCTAGGAGCCCCGGCACCGGGTGTCAACGCCAGCATGCCGCCCGTGGCGCGCCGGAGCCCCCGGGCACCGCCCGGGGGCTCCTCGGAAAGGGCCGCCCGGTCAGCGGACCAGGAGGTCGAACAGCCGCCGCGTCTCCGCCGCCGGGTCGGCCGTCAGCCCGGTGTGCACCGGCCCGGGCTGCACCACCGTGCTGCGGGGGGCGATCAGCCAGCGGAACCGCCGGCCCGGGTCGTCCCCGGCCGCCTGCCCGGCGCTCTCGCCGCCCGCGCACAGCCCCTCGACGCCGCGCAGGGCGGCCCGGATGCCGGCCACGTCCGCCTCCGGGTCCAGCGCGAGGAGCTTCGCCTCGTCGAGGTGGGTGCGCGCGGCGACGTACGCGTGCGCCCGGCAGTAGACGATGACGCCGGCGTTGAAGCACTCGCCGCGCTCCATCCGGGGCACCACGCGCACCAGCGCGTATTCGAACACGTCCCGCTCGGTCACTCGTCGCCGCTCTTCTGCTTGTTCTTGTCGGGCTGGGGGGCGAGGCGCTCGGCGAGCCAGCCCGGCGGGCCGGACCGCTGCTTGACCTCGGCCTCCATGGTGATCCTCTCGTGGATCGTCGCGGCGCGCGGCAGCAGCGCCTCCACGTAGGCGCGGCGCACCGCGTCGGTGGAGTCGAAGCCGGGCTCGTCGACGAGCCACTCGTCGGGCACGTCCGCGGTGACCTCGGTGAGCAGCTCCTCGGTCACCAGCGGGGCGAGCTCGGCGGCCGCCGCCCCGATGTCGGGGCCCACGGGGGCCAGGACGTGGTCGGAGGCGTTGTAGGGCTTGGCGGCGGCGGCCCGGGCGGTGGGCCAGTTGTGGTGCCAGATCATGGTGGCGCCGTGGTCGATGAGCCACAGGTCCCCGTGCCAGACCAGCATGTTCGGGTTGCGCCAGGACCGGTCGACGTTGTTGATCAGGGCGTCGAACCAGACCACGCGGCCCGCCTCGGCCGGATCCGCCTGGTACGCGAGCGGGTCGAAGCCGATCGAGCCGGGCAGGTAGTCCATGCCGAGGTTGAGCCCGCCGCTGGCCTTGAGCAGCTCCTGGACCTCCTGGTCGGGCTCGGCGAGCCCGATGACGGGGTCCAGCTGCATCTGCACCAGCCGCGGGACCCGCAGGCCCAGGCGCTGGGCGAGGCGCCCGCAGACGACTTCGGCGACCAGGGTCTTGCGGCCCTGGCCGGCTCCGGTGAACTTCATGACATACGTGCCGAGATCGTCGGCCTCGACGATCCCCGGCAGCGAGCCACCCTCACGCAAAGGAGTGACATAGCGGGTCGCTACGACCTCTTGCAACACTTTCCCAGGCCACCCATCTTCTCAGCCTTGCAATCAACGGACTAGTTCTCTGGGGCGCGTGGGTTAGGAAGCACCGGTCAAAGGGGCTGGGGAGAATCTGGGGAGTTTCGGCTGGTGGACGTGTCTCCCCGCTCCCCAAGGAGCCCGTCGAGGGTGCCGCGGCCCTTGCTTCCAGCTTCCGGCATGAAGTGAGCATAGTAACCGAGGGTGATCGCTGGCGAGGAGTGTCCAAGCCACCGAGCCAGGGTCACGACGGACTCCCCCGCTTCCAACATGATCGAGGCGTAGGTGTGCCGAAGCACGTGGAACCCGTCTTTCGGGGCCGCTGCCCACTGCCAGGATTTCGCTCCCGCGGCGCGTGGCGGAATGACGCCGGCCTTGGCCAAGGCGGGCTTCCAGGTATAGGTGTTCCAGGTGTTCACCGCGATGGCATTCCCAAACCGCGTGGTAAGCAGCAAGGAGACCTTCTTCTCCGGGCCGCCTGGCTTCCCCCACGGAAGCTCCACGACGACTGGCGGACATGCCTCTATGTGGCGCTTCAACTCCTCCGCGACCGCACGGGGCATGTCGACGGTGCGGACCTTCTTCCCCTTCGGTAGGGCGAAGTACAGCCTTCCGTGAATCGCCTGCACCTGCCGCCGGACGTGGAGCACCCCGCGTTCATAGTCGACATCCTCTGGGCTCAGCCCGAAGACCTCGCCCTGACGAAGCCCGCAACCCAGGCCCACTACGACGGCGATCCTGTTCCGCGAGTTGATGGCATCGCGGACTCGAAGTGCCGTAGCCATCGGCCACGCGTCGCGTCGCTCCCGTGGCGACTTGGGCCACCGGACAGACTTCGCGCGCATAGGGTTGCGCACAAGACGCTTGTCGTCGACAGCTGCCTCCAGGATGGAGGAAAGCTCGGAGAGGATGCCGCGTTGGTAGTCGATCGAGGAGACCGTAGACCCCAGCGTGGTTATGAACGCCCTTAGATCCGTTGCGGCGATGTTCCGGAGCGGGATTTCTCCCAGGTGCGGAACGATATGGAGACGCGTTCTACGCTCTTGGCCGTCCTGGGTCTTGGGAGCGCCGCCTCGCCCCGGCGCCCAGTGCGTCGCAATGTAGTCGGCTAGCGTGATGGACCCATCCCGCGGGTCAACGAACTCACCACGCTCCTCGTCCGTCGCTGTGCGTCGAAGCCACGCCTTCGCGTCCTCAAGCACATCGAAGGAGCGGTCACGCACCCCCGGTATGCCAGCGACCTTATAGCGCTTCCCCTTGCCGTAGCGAGCGGTCTTCTCCCTTCTCCCAGTGACGGGATCCTTCGTCTTCTTGATCCAACGGTCCTCGATGTAGCCGGCCAATCCAGATCTCTTTCAATAGGAAGTAAACAACACGCGACCATCCCGAGGCGTCACGCCCTAAGGCTCGCTCGTCGCAGCGGGTGGGAGGTCAACGGGTCCAAGGCAGGATTGGAGCGGGAGTCTGCGCATTCTTGCTCATGGATCCAAGCGTCCAGAGCTTCCCGCCGATACATGACGCGCCCGCGGGGGCCCATGCGAAAACTGGGCGGACCTTGCCTTCGATGTCGCCAGACATAGAGCGTGTGCGATGAGAGGCCAAGATAAGCCGCGGCCCCCTTTACGCTGAGGAATGATGCATCCACTGCGCTCGGGGTAGCAGGTTCGGCCAGAGGAGCGTGTAGCGAACGCGTAGGCATGGGTTGGGGCATGGAGTTTCTCTCTGTGGGGACAAAAAGGGTGCAGGTCGGTGAGCAACCCCGTTCGCCATGACCCCACCGCCAAGCGCAGTCGCGTACGAACATCAAGAAGGTTGACTGACACACCCGCACCACCCACCGCCAAGTAGTCGGTGCAAGCTCCTTCAATGGTCTGGAGAATCGCCGGTTTGGCTGACCGGGGATCGTCTGCTATGTAGAGACAGGGCGACCATGCTCGCTGCTGCTCAGGTCTCCTGGCCTCGCTCGTGCAGGATCAAGCGATAGGAGCAACGAGCGGGGTCCGCATCCACATTCACCGGAACCAGCAGTTCATCGCGGGAGAGCCGGGCGAAGTCCTGAGTCGCGCGCCGCACCGTGCCTCCGAGTACCTGAGCAGACTCATTGGGGGTAGAACCGGGATGCGTCGCCACATAGACCAGGAGGGCTCGGTCGCGTCGGTACGCCTCCCGGATGAGGCCCTCGGCGAACAGCGCAGACGCACAGACGCAGAGACAGAGCGATAGAGCGATGGCCGCGTAGTCACCGCGGAAATGCCCAGATACGGCACAGCCAGCGCCGATGGCGAATAGGGTCGGCGCAGTCAAGCGAAATGCAAGATGGACAACGTTAGACAGCTGAGACTCCCCAGGTGGACATAAGAGGCAGAGAGCGGTCGGAGCTAGACGCCCCGCCCGGCTCGGAATCCACGCCGATCTTCCGACGGGTGTTGTAGGTTGACATCCACCAGCCGAATGTTCCAGTCTTCTCGGCAATCTCTACGTCTGCCGTGGGCGAATCCGACGCCGAACGGGCCTCTTCGCCGAGAAGGAAACATTGATGTGGACCCCTGAGGGAAAGTGGGAGCGGTCACTCCACCAGCTGCAGAAGCTGGGCCAGCTTTCGGCAGCAGCGCACGGGCGGGCGGCCGCGGCACGCGAGGGGCTCGCCTCCATCGGGGGCACGTCACAGGGCCGTAGCGACCACATCGCCGCATACTCGGCGCTTCGGGCCTATAGCCAGGCCGCTGACCTGGCCTACCTACGGGCCTCCACCCGCCTTCTAGGGCGGGCTGCATCGGATCGGCATCCGCCGGCGCACCTCCAACGACCGTGGCGCGTTGGCTCATCGGCCCCATCCTGGTGGGTCGCCATAGTCCTGCGTCCCGGCGCCGTCTGGCGAAGCATCCCCAAGGGCGCACTGGAATTCGAGTTGGGGATTCCCCTGGATCACCCGGCTGTCGCTGCCGTTACCACCCAGGCAGAGGAACTGCGCGCAAGCCGTCTGGCCAAGTACGTCCGAGGCTCGTCGGCCCTGTACGAGATCACGAGGATGGTCGGACCGGACGGGCGACGAGCGCCCGCCGGCATCCGCATCCGTCCCGGCGAGGAGGAGAAAGCCCGCCAGCTGCACACAGACCGGCACAGGGTTTGGGATCGTGCCCGTGCGTACGGCGACGCAGCCCAGGTCCTGCTGGTGGAATGGCGCAACGGTGCCACCACGTAACCGCGCTGCACGTGAGGGTCACGCACCTTGATCAGGATGCGAGCCAAGTAGGCACCAGAGCAGGTGGGGGCCCATTCAAGCCCATCTCCCGCGCTCGGCCGTGCAGTCGCCGTGAACCGGGCCGGAGTCGGCGTCGCGGGTTAGGGGTGCTCGGTGGCTCACGCAGGACGTACGTGGTCCGTCACAGGATCCTCCACCCGAGGTCCTCCTCACCTCGCCTAAGGGCGCGGATTCGTCGCTCGACTTCGTCGATGCTGCCGGGCGTGTGGCCACTCTTTCGTGCGTTGGTCGTGATCATGCGGAGTTCCCTGAGGTCACGGAGCGTTTCGTAACCTGACCACTTCATCACGTCGAATCCGTACGCTCCGGCGAATTCGTCGTAGTGCGGCTTGCCGTACCCGAATCGGCGTGAGTGAACCTCGACCGTGACGAGGTCCCATTCGGGTTGGCCGATCGCCGCCGTGTCCCAGTCACACAGGACCACCGATCCGCCGGCCGCGTGGAGGGCGTTGCGGTGCTGCGGGTCCCCTTGGATGACGCCCGGCTGGCACTCGAAGACGACCCCGCCGAGCGCGTCCTCAAGCTGATCAACGCGGGAGGACAGGTATCGGAGATCGGAGGCCGGCAGCGTCGTGGTGGCTGAGATGGATCGCCGGATAGCGCGGACGTTGTCGTGCTCTGGTAGGGCGAAAGGTGGTTGGTCGAGGGTGTGGAGCATCTGCAGCGGTTTGGCCAGTTGCTCCGCGGCCACGGAGGCTCCCGACTGGGGCAGGTAGTCCCAGAACGTCACCGAGTGTTGTCGGTCGACGAGGACCGGCTGGTCGCATTCGAGAAGAGGCACTGTGGGGAACCCTGCGTCCATCAGCCAGCGCGTGAACCGCACCGTACGCTCGACGGCTTCGGGCGGGGTGCCGATTCGGGCGATCTTGGCAACGACGGGGTGGCGGGAGAGGCGCAGGACGGCATTGGTGTGCCCTCGGAGGACATGGGCGCCCTCGGCGTCCAGGCCGACCGTCGTGCAAGCCTGGCGCAGGATGCTTCGCATGTCCGCTTCGGTGAAGCCGCCGGGTGCTGTCGGCAGTGCAGTCATAGGGTCAATCTGTCTGACGATAGGCCCAGCTGTCACTTCGGTCCGCCGGGACTAGCCAGAAGTTCACGCAGCTCCATGGCCGCACGCGTCCTCCCGTTCGGCCCTGGCAGACTCTCGATGACACCGCGTGCTCGCGCGCTGATGATGGGGGTCCGGTGCTCTTCTGGAACCTGGAGAAAGACGGCTGCGGCCAACTGGCAGGCCTCGGTCCCGCTGCGGTCTCTGGCCAGGCAGATGGCTGTCTCTAGTCGCAGGAGGGCTGGATCAATCCCCGTGGTGACCGGGTAGAGGGCGATGGCTTCGCTCTGGGTCTTCATCGCCGCCGAGCTTCGGCCCAGGGCGGTGTATGTGCCGCTGAGATAGAGGAGATACCGGCGCCGGGGGAAGGCGAAAGCATCGTCATCCGCCCCGGTGGCAAGGCGTTCGTAGATCGTCGCCGCTTCTCGGAGCCGGAGCTCGGCTTGACCGCTATCGCCGATCTGGGCCAGAGCCCTCGCCTCCGCCATCGTGGCGAATGCTGCTGTTGCGGTCGGCCGGCCCCGGGTGAGGAGTCGTGCCTCGCGGGCGAGCGTGATGGCGGTATCGAGGGGGCCGTAGTAGTACGGCAGCATCGCGGCCTGCGCCCGGACGCGAGCGCGTAGGTCCAGGTTGCCGCTCTCCTCCGCAGCGAATCGGGCGGTCTCGTACCAGACGCCACTCCGGCGCAGGTCGCCGAGTTTCATGAGGGAGTCGGCGATCAGCGTGGCCAAGAGGGCCGTCATCTCGGTCAGGCGGACGTGTACGGAGGTTGTCTGCCGCTCTCGCACCAGTGCCTCGACATCGTCGAGCTCCTCCAGCAGCTGCGTCAGCATGCCTTCTGGGGGCGTGTACAGATACTGCCTCCGGAGGAGTAGGAGTCGCTCGTCCAGGAGGTCAATTTGCCCGCCCGCGACCGTGCCCGCCGCGAGGGCCGAGTTCGTCGACCGTCGTGCGGCATCAACGCGGTCTGCCAGTGACGAGGGGCTCGCAACGGCAGGCACTGGGAACAGCGCCTCCTCGGTGGGGCGGACGGACGGCGGCTCGCCGGAGAGACCAAGTGCGCGTGGCGTGGCGCTGTAGTACACGCACAGCACGGAGACGACGGCCCTTCGTGGCTCTCGACCACCGGTTTCCCAGGAGCTCAGCTGGTCGCCTTCGACTCGAGGCCCTTCGGGGTCGTGATTCAGAGCCAAGGCGCGGACCTCTCGACCAGCGACGGCCAGTGTCTTGCCCAGGGCAAGGCGGTAGGCCCGGAGACGCGAGACTCCGCAGTGCTGGTGGATCAGACCGGCGATGTCGTGATGGGACCGGCCGGCCTGCTCTTCGCGGACACGGATAGCGCGCGCACAACTTGGCCGGTGGGGAGGCGCTGGTGTCGTCACGTGGGCTCCGATCAAGGGACGCCGCGCAGCAGCGCCTCGGGTTCCCTCGATTCTCCGGGGGATGCGCCGGAGAAACCGTGGGATTCCCAGAATCCACCCCCGCATGCGCCGGATCCGGCGGCTACGCCGGTTGAGGCCCATGCGGGACGAAGCGACTCTTACCTCCCGCCTGAGCTTGATGGGCACCCAGAGGTCCAATCCACGGAATGGAGGGGTCGTTCGATGTGCAGGAGAGATCCTTCGAACCGTGCGACCGGCACACCCCGAGGCCACCTCAGGGCAACGTCTCTATGCGGCCATTTCGGTGCGCAGTTGGGTCAACCCCTGTTCGGCAGATTCGCGGGCATCGGGGAGGGCGTCGCCGGCGGCGCTCAAAGCGCACTGGAGCTGGTGCGTGAGGCGTTGGACGCGTGCTTCTCGTACGGCGCCCACGAGGAGTTCGGTGGCGCCGCGACGGTCTCCGGCCAAGAGCCGGACACGGCCGGTGGTGATGAGTTCGATGACGCGCCACTGGGGAGCGGCGCGAAGGTGCTGCTCGTCACGCCGGGCGCCATCACCTCCAACTCACTCGGGGCGGTCGTTGTGGTTGTCCCAGTAGTGGTCGAGCATCTCGCCGGGCCATGCCGGGACCGTAACCGTGCCGCGGGGGCCCATCTGCGGAAAGTAAGGGGCGAGGTCGATCACAGGGGTGCCGTCGACAGCATCGAGGTCGGTGACGTGCAAGTCCAGTCCGTCCACGCGAAGAAGGCGGGGGAAGGACGTCGCAAGTTGCGCCGGCCTGCGGTGGTTGCGATGGACGAATGTGCCGGTGGCCGGCCAGCGGGGGTTCCCGCGGGGACTGCGGGCGTGGAGTTCCACGTCGGTGGGCGAGGCCAGGGTGAAGGGCCATGTGACCTGCAGATGCGAGAACTCCTCGATCCCCTGGAGGACTTCTTCGGGGAAGTCTGGGTTGAGGCGAATGACGGCCTCGGTGCCGCCCTGGTAGTCGTCCAGGGGTGTGGTGTGGCCGCCAATGATGGTGGCGACGGGCGTGTAGGTAAAGGTCTGCTCGGACACGAGGTCCCCCCGATCCATCTGGCCGGAGCGCGGCTCCGGCACCTTGCTGCTGTCGTGGCCGGGTCAGACTACGTGGGCGAGGAACTCGCGGGCCCTCTGGTCGAGTTCTTGTGCGGTGCGGCCACCGCGGCCCTTGATCGGGGAGAGAGTGCTGCGCATGCGGGTGACGGTGTCGCGGGTGCGGGCGGACTGGATTCCGGCCATCGCCTCCAGGGCCTTGGTCCAGGTCGTGATGGCCGCATCGAGGTGCCCCTGGCGGGCCTGGACTTCTCCGAGGTATCCGAGGGTCACAGCGTGGGTGCGGGCGAAGGGGAGCGCGCGGGTACGGACGCTGCGCTCGAATGCGGCTTCCGCGCCCTTGAGGTCGCCGAGGTCGCGCAGTGCGGCGGCCGTTTCGTGGGCGAGGGAGGCTTCGCCGAAGAACCAGACGCGGCTGGGTTCGTCGTCTCCGGTCTGGGCTCGGCTGAGGTCTCGCTCCGCCTGGAGGAGCGCTGTCGCGGCTTCCTTGCGGCGCCTGTCGGCGGCCAGGGCGCGGGCGTGGACGACGCCGATGAGGGCCCTTTCGCGCCAGCTCGCGTCCGCGTAGCGGTTGTCGGCGAGGGATGCGGCGGACAGGCGGACGGCCTGGGAGGGCTGGTTGAGGTCTACGGCCTGGTGGGCCATGGCCCGAAGGACGTGGCCGGCCAGCGGGGCGTCCCTGGCCTCTTCCGCAAGTTGTGTGGCGAGGGTGAACCAGTGCAGGGCAAGGGGGTGTTCTCCCGCGTCGAAGGCGGTCCACCCGGCGACGTAGGCGAGCTCTCCGGCGGCCGAGGTCATGGAGCGGCGGACATCTTCCGAGGGGAAGCGTCCGGCGAGGTACTGGGCGACGTCGGTGCGCAGGTAGGCGACGAGTGCGGTGCGGCCGGCCCCGCGGCCGCCGCGTTGTTGGTCGCGGCGGGAGAAGAAGGCGGTCATCTCGCGGACGCTCTCGACGTCCTGCACGGTGACGGTGTGCGTGGCGACTGGTGTGCGGGCTCGCGCGCGGTCGGAGGCCTTGTTCCACCAGTCCGTGGTGGGAATGGCCAGGCCGGCGATGGAGTATGCCGAGCCAGCCAGTACGCGCCGACGATCCATGTCCAAGTCAGTGCTCCCGAGGTCCACCAGGGTCGTCAGAGTGTCAGCGCTCCACTGGGGCGGCCGCGGGTCGCGGTCCTCGATGTCGGCGAGGCCGATGTCGGCGAGGGTCACGGTGCGGCCGAGGCCTTGCGAGAGCGTCGCGGCCAAGATAGACGGCGCGCGGCCGCTCGGGCGCGTTCCGGCGATCCATCGGGTGATCGAGGACTGGTTGGTTGCGGCCAGTTCGGTGGCACCGTTCTCGGCTGCGACAGCACGGAATCTGGCGGCGAGGCGCTCCTGGGGCAGGCCCAGCTCGTGGATCACGGCTTCCAGCCTGAGGTTGCGCGTCCGCCCCACGGCGTGCCCCCGTCCTCGAAACGATCTTGCATAACGTGCATTGGGTCCGCGCTACCGGCGGGATACCCACCGGGCCTCGATCGCGGTTTTCTCGTGAAGACGATATTCCTCCAACGCCCGCTTGGTGTGCGGAAGTCGTCGACGTCATCCCCCTGGGAGCGCAGCGCTCGGTGCTGCCGGTGTGTGGCAGGCGAGGAGAAGCCCCTGATGAACCGCTCGGCGCCGGTGGCGCCTTTCCTTCGTAGACACCACCAGTCGGCCCCCGTGCGCGAGGCCGCAGACCGGACGGCTCAAGGAGTACGCGTGATGAGCGAATCCCCTGCCCTTCCTCCCCCGGGCTGCGAGTCGGCTCCGGTGTGCTTCAAAGCCGTGCTCCCGGCCACCCAATCCGCGATCGGGCCCGTGCGGCGCCGACTGCGCGGATGCCTGGAGGAGTCCGGGCTGGCCAGAATCGCGGACGACGTGGCGCTGGCTGCCACCGAGTTGATGACCAACGCGGTCATCCACGGATGCCACGGCCTGCCGTCGACCTCCGAGGTGACCCTCACGGCGGCGTGGACCGGGGAGCGGTTGCGGATCGCGGTGGACGATCCGTCCGACGCTCTGCCTGCCGAACAGGAGTCGTCGGTGTGCCGGGACGGCGGGCGCGGTCTGACGCTGGTGGACGCGCTCAGCGACCGGTGGGGGGTGGAGCCCGGCGCCCGCGGGACCGGGAAGTCGGTCTGGCTGGAGCTCGACCTGGCCGTCACCGCCGAGGAGTGCGTCGCATGAACCTCCGTGCCCTGACCGCCACCCGCCGCACCCCGGCGCGCAGGCCGGCCGCCCTCCGTTCCGCCGTTGTCACCGCCTTGGAAACCTGCAAGCTCCTTTCGGCCGAGGACTCCTCTGTGGTGAAGAGCGACCAGGACGTGCGCGATCTGCGCCTGCGCCTGCGGCGTCACCTGAAACAGCTCGGGTCCGTGGCCGGCGCCCGACCAGTCCGGCCCCGCCTCTCCGGGCTGGTCGAGACGGCACGGCGCTCCGCTGCCCAGGCTCCTCCGGCCGAGCTCGGTGAGGCCCAGGCCTACCTTCGGCAGCTGGCTGAGGAGGTGAAGGCGGTTCTGGCCGAGATGGGCCAGTGCGGACTGGTGTGCGTGCACCCGCAGGAATGCCCGCCCGCTCACGCCCCGGACCAGGCAGCGGCCCACGTCCGCACCGTCTTCCCCGAGATCGGATGCCGGCGCCTGTGTAACGGCGTGCTGCTCTTCGACGACACCGGAGTCCTGGCTCCCGACGGACGTGTCTACCCGCCCTGCAGGACCGGCCAAGCCGGGCCTCGCTGATCTGTCCGCTGCTGCCCCACCCACTCGAATCCCCTTTTCGTGAAGGACGTCATGGCTACTACCGTCGGCGCAGCCGCGCGCCCTCAGCTGAGCGAGACCGCCCAGGTCCTGCTGATGCAGTGTGCGTTCGGCCGCTACCGCGATCAGGAGGAGCTCCCCACAGTCGGGGCCGTGGCCGCCTCGCTGCGGATACCGCAACAGGTGTCAGACGAGGCCCTGGTCGAGCTCGTCGCGGCCGGAGTCCTGGAACCCCGGTGGCAGGACAGGCACGTGATCCGCCCGCGCACCATGTGGCCCATTCAGGTACGCCGACCCACCCCCGCAGCCGAAGCAGTGGCCCGCCGCATCATCGGCGACATCACCGCACCTCGGACTCCGGCCGCCACCGAGCTGCCCTCCCTCCGACAGCTGGCCGCCACGTACGGCGTGAACGTGGACGTCATCCGCGAGGGACTTCGGCTCGCGGCGGTACGAGAGGCTGTGGCGCTCGTTCCCGGCCGCCCGGCCACCGTCATCCGGCCGCTGCCCACGGCCCGCCGCTCACCGTCCGGAACGGTCAGCCGATGAGCACCGTCACGCCTACGCAGCTGGCCACGGCGCCCGCCTCCCCCGTCTCGGCACGGTTCACGAGCGCTGCCCCAAGCCGGGCCCTGGCCGTCCGGAATTTCCACGACGACATCGTCAAAGGGTTATCGCGCGTGCCCATCCCAGAGGAGGGGGCTCGCCGAGCGGCCCGGGTCGCCGTGCTGCGGGAGCGCCTGGAGTGGATCGGCGGCTGGCTCATGGCTCTTCCTGCCCACCCCGACACCCTTCAAGTGCTCGACCAGGTGATCCGTTGGAAGGACGTCCAGCCCCGCGATCCGGCCCGGCCCGACGACCGGTTCATCGGAGCCCTCCGGCACGTCGCGAACCAGGCCGAGCGCCACCTCAACACGAACGCCATCGGCCTCGCCTACGCAGTGGTCGAGCCCGGCACGGATGACCGGACGGTCCTCGCCACCTTGGAGGACACCGCCTACCGGTTCTGTGGAAAGGCCCCGCTGTGGCGCCACGAACACGAGCCGGCCCCCGGCTACGCACGCCCCGCCCTGCGGACCGTCCTCGACCTGGCCGAGGACCGCCGGTTCCACGTGCTGGTCATCCCGTCCCTGGACCACCTGCCCCCCGACGATCCCCGGGATGAAAGCCGCACGTGGACGCTGACGGGGATCTGGGAACGGCTGTTCGCCTACGGGATCCGCCTGGTGACGGCCGACCACGGCCGACCCCTCTCGGATGCCGATGTGGAGGAACCGTGCTGACCCGCCACCAGCCGGGGACCGAAACCCCCCTGGCCGTGACCCCGGGCGCCGACTTCATCGTCGAGCCCGCCCGACGCTTCCACATCCCCAGCCTCCGAGCCCACATCCAGTTCCACCAAGAGGTGTGCCCCACAGGGACGCAGTGCCGGGAAGCGGCCGCGCTGGAAGAACACCTCGCCGCCGGGCTGCCGGGGATGTGGATGCTGACCTACACACCCACCGGGTACGTGGTGGGCGCCGCGTGCCTGAACGTGAGGCTGAGCGGTGACGGCATCGGCGTGCTCCATGTCCATCACCTGCTCGCCGAACCCACGTGCGCCGACGACCGCCCCCAGGACCTCCTGTTGGCCTGGTGCACGCGCTGGGCCGCGCATCGGCCGGCCCTCGTCCGCGAAGTACACGTCCACACCCAGTGCCTCCTCGCCCGCCAGCGCAAGCCCCACCCGTCCGCCCTCGGCAGCACCACGCTCACCCACCAAGACGGACGGGTGGTCCGTACCGACCGTCACCACCCCAACTTCCACCCGACTCTGCCCTCCATGGTCGCCGAGCAAGAGCCCTTGGCGCTGGCGTCGGCCGTGGAGGTGACCCCGCTTGTCCCCGAGGACAAGGGCGCGCTCGTCGAGTTCCTCGATGAGACCGACGAAGCCCTGCCCGCCGGCTATCCCGTCGAAGGGGCTCCCGGTCGTAGCCGCGGATTCAAGGTGATGGTCGGCGGGCGTCTCGCCGCCGTCCTCACCGCATGCCTTCGCCCGCCCGCGCGCACCCGCTCCGGTGACCCGTCCACCAGCAGGCAGGAGCCGGTCCTGTTCCTGGACCGGCTGGTGCTCTGGGACGAGCCCGGCTGCCTGGACGTGCTGATGGAGGTGAGCCGTTGGGCAGCGTGTCGTGCCCGCCACGAGCGGCTGCCGTACACGCAGGTCCGGACAGGCTCCCGTGACGAGGTGGCGCAGCTCACCGATCTCGGCTGGCGCACCCGCGGGATCAAGACCGGTTGCGATGGCATCAAGTGGCTGCTGGAGCTCGACGTCCGCCACAGCGAAGCCTCCTCCGGCCCGGCCCGCTCGCCGGGAGCCACCCGGTGAGCACCATCGCGGCCCCCTCCGCGCTCGACCTCGCGCGAACGGCATGCCCGGCCGGCACGGAGATTCAGGCGCCGTCCGTACAGGCCTCTGCCGTGATCGGCACTCCGGCCTGGCCGTTCATCTCCAGCCGCACCACCGAACAGGCTCTGCCCGGAACCTTGGTCATCCGTCCGGGCCCGCACCAGGGCCTGGGCTATGAAGACGAAGTCGACGACGGCGAGGGGGAGCAGGACCGGGACCGCGACGGCGGTCTGTGGGCACGGGTGGCCACCGACCTGTCCGGTGCCGGGACCGTGGAGAACGCGATCCCGCACCCCTACCGGCAGCGAGCCCTGATGGACCGGCTCCTGTGCCAGGTCTGCGCAGGCTCCCCAGAAGACGACGAGCGGGAAGGCTTCCTGTTCGTCGTGCCCGACGGGCCCAAGAACCGGTCCGCCGCGCGTGCGAACTGGGCCGAGCGGGCGTTGGAGGCGACACCTCCCGTGTGCCGCGCGGACGCGGAGCAGTCGGCGACCAGCTGTCCCCGTCTGGGACGCGCCACGGCCCTGTGGGTGCGGCGGCCCGTGCGCTACGGGGTGTCGGGCATCAACTACCGCCTACACGACGGCACTATGCGCCACTTCAAGACCAAGCGCCCGGTCTCGTATGAGGACCCGGCTTTGGCCTGGACCGTGGCCCATCAGATGTACCGGCGCTTCGAAGGGGTGACCGTCGACTGGGACTTCACCGAAGACCTCCGCGCGCGGCACAAGGCCGCCTGGTCGGCCTCCCGTCGCGCCTCCCTCCGATCAGCCCCCGCTGCGGAGCTATCGGCCCTTCAGCGCTCCTGCCCAGTTGTCGCCGGTCCGGTCGGGGCCTACCGACCAACCTTGAGAGAAGGAATGCGCTCATGACCGGCACACGTGTGCTCTCCCCCCGTGGTGCCCGCGCCCGGGCCGCCGCCACCTGGGCCGTTCACTCCTACCTCGCCGCGCGCCGTCCAGGCGGCTTCCTCCTCCCGGCGCCGACCGCCATCGAGGACAACATCGCTCACCTCGCCAGCCGTACCGGGCTTCCGGCGGACACGGTGCGGTCGGCCGTGCGGACCCTGGACGAACGCGGTGACCTCGCCCTGGTGGCTGGCCACGGCCTGATGATCCTTCGCGGCCAGATCCCGCACCCCGACGACGAGGGCATGGCGGCCCGGATCCGCGAAGGCCTCGACCGCGGCGACTACGTACCGGGCCAGCCGCTCGCGCTCGCCGTGATCGCGCTGGAGTACGGCGGCCCCTCCACCCGGCCCCGGCGCGCCTGCCGGCCCCTGATCCATGAAGGCCTGCTGCAAAGCCTGCCTCGTGGCCCCCTCGGCCCCGGCATCTACGTCCGGCCCGTCTCCAGTGCCGAAGTCCCCCGAACCGTACAGAACGAGAAGGCAGTGCAGCATGGATAGCGCCATCGGCACGGTGGCCGTCAGCCCCCACCACCACGAGCCCGACGACAAGGGCGGGGCGGCCGAGGAGCGCTGGCCCGACACCCCGGCCCAGGGCCTCACCGAACGAGAGCGTGCGGTGTGGCGTCTCCTGGCCGACACCGCCACGGAGGCCTGCGAGCCTGCCGCTCGCCTCGCGGCCGAGGCCAATGAGATCGTCGCCATGATCCGCGCCGCCATCACCTACCGCACCTACACCAGGACCCAGCCCCTGACCGCCTCCCAGATAGCCGACGATCTCGGCGCGCGTCTCGTACCGGCCGCCGCGGCCCTGAAGCTCCTGTACCGCGAGGAGATCCTGGACCGCAGTAGTGCCGGCGGCCTGTACTGGGTTCGCGACGCCCAGGATCTGCCCGGCCGGAGCGCCGAGTGGGCGGTCGAGCAGGTCGCGATTCAGCTGGCCACGGGCCGGCACTCGACGGGCAGCACGTTCCGGGTGGACCTCGCGGCCGTCCTGCTGAAGACCACCAGCTCCGACCTTTCCGGTCGGCTGCTCCGCAGAGGGCTGCTGCGCAACGAGGACGGCCGGTGGGTGGTGACCGGCAACGTCGCACGGCTGCCCCGCCCGCCCCGCATCCCCGCGCCCGTCCCCCGCGCCCGTCCCTTCACGCGGCAGGAAATCGTCGAGGCTGTCACCCTGCTGCGGCACGACCCGCGCCGAAGCCCCGGTCCGGCCCGGGCCGGACGCGAAGCGTGGCTGCTTCTGAGGGCGATGGCCGCCCAGCTCCAGGCTGCCGCACCGCCCGCGAGCAGCGGGGAGGAAGCGTTCGTCCGCGCGGCCCTCGCCGTGCTCGCGCAGGTCCCCGCCCCACTGGAGTCCGCAGCCCGGCGATGGCTTCTCGCCTCTCTCGCCACCGCCGTCGACGCCGCCCTCACCGCCGTGCCCGAGGACATCCCGCCCACCGCGGACACCAGCGGGAACGGGCTGACCCCGCTGCCCAAGGGCCGACGCCTGACCGGCGCGAAGCGCCATCAGGTCGCCACCCAGATCACCCACGCCTACAACACCCAGAAGATGCGCGTCGATGAGATCGCCGAGGCGACCGGACTATCCATCAGCACCGTCTACGACCTCCTGCGCGAGGCATGGACCCCGCTGCGAGAGCGCGGCACCGCGCAGCAGGAATCGCGGGGCCCTCGATGAGCGGAACCAACAGCACACCACCCCGCCCCTCACCCGCCGACGTGGTGGAAGCCGACCGCGGAAGGACCCAGGACACCACCCCGCTGCCAACCCGCGCCCCAGCCGCTGCTGCGCCCGCGGGCGGGAACCGGGCGGTCACCATCTTCCTGACCGGTGAGGCGGCGAGCCTGACCGGCACCGGCCTTCACACCGTCGTCCTGCCCGTCCTCGCCGTGCTCGCCCTCCACGCCAGCCCCGCCCAGGCGTCCTGCCTCTACCTGCTCTCCCAGGCCCCCTACCTACTGTTCGCGCTGCCCGCCGGCGCCATCGTCGACCGCTACCCCGTCAAAACGGTGCTGATCACAACCGATCTGGCCGCGGCCGCCCTGGTCGCGGCTGTTCCCGCCACCGTAGCCCTCAGCACGCTCACGATGCCCGTCCTCTACACCGTCACCCTGGTCCTGGGGGCCGTCACCGTCCTGCACCAGGCCGCGGCCAGCGTCATCCTCGTCCAGCTGTCGGACCCGAGCCACCTCCACCAGGCCACCGCCCGCCAGGAAGCCGTCCTCGGCGCCGCCGCCACCATCGGCCTCCACCTGGGCACCGGCATCCTCGCCATCACCACCGCCACCCGCGCCCTGGCCGTCGACAGCGCCTCCTACCTCGTCTCCGCCTGGTGCACCTCCAAGATCCCCACCCAGCCCGCCCGCCCCGCACCCGCGGACCGTACGACGCTCACCGGTGAGATCCGCGACGGGCTCCGCCACACCCTGGACGACCCGATCCTGCGCCCGCTCGCGCTGTGCCTGGGCGCAACCGGCGCCGGAGCCGGCGTCATCACCGCGGTCTCGGCCTGGTACCTGCTGACGGCGGTGAAGGTGGGGCCCACCGGACTCGGCGTGATCATGGGCGTGTCCGGCGCCGGCTACCTGGCCGGTGCCCTCGCCTCACCGCGCCTGACCGGCCGATACGGACCCGGCGCGGTGCTGATCGCGAGCGTCGCGCTCTACCCGCTGCTGGGGATACCGCTCCTGACGGCCCGGCCCGGCCCGGTGTGGACGGTGGTCCTGGCGGTGGCCGGGGCGGGGCAGCTCGCGGCGGCGGCCTGCGCGACCGCGACCGTCCGGACCGTACGCCAGCGGCGCTGCCCGCCCGAACTCCTGGCCCGCACCCAGCAGACGGCGACCTGGCTGGTGGCCGGCAGCCGCCCCCTCGCCGCGCTCGCCGCGAGCGTCCTCGCCTCAGCTGCCGGGGTCTGGGCCACCCTCCTCGCCGGAACCCTCGTCCTGGCCGGCGCCGCACTCGCCCTGTGGCCGTCCCCGATCCGCAACCTCAGTCGCCTGCCCGATGCCATCCCCGCCAGCTCGCCGGAATGAGCCCCGCCCAGCACGTCCGGTCCCTCGTTCGCCCTCCCGCACCTGCCGCTACCAGAGGAAGTGGAAGTTCCCTCGTGAGTACCGACGCCGCCCCCATCAAGCCACTGAGCAGGGCGCAGAGGCCGATCGCCCAGCACCTGGTCGAAGGGCTGTCGACCGCTGAGATCGCCGGACGGGTCTGGGTGACCGACAGCACAGTCACCTCCCATCTGCGCCGCATCCGCTCGAACCTGCACTGCGACACGCGTTGCTCGCGCGCGGTCCTGGCACACGCACTTCTCCAGGCCGATCTGGTCAAACCTCCCGTCCTCCCGCCGCTCTTCAAACCGTTCACACCGTCCCCGGCGGCGCTCCTGCTACTGCGGGCCATCGCCGAGCACTCGGCAGCTGCGGACATCGCACGCGCCGCGAAGGTCGCCCCCAGCTCCCTCGGAGCCCGCACCCGCAAGCTCATATACGCGATGCGTGCCCACGATGCCGCTCATCTCGTCGGACTGGGCCACACCCTGGGCCTCCTCCCAACCCAGCAGTCCGCCGACACCATGACGGACCGCCAGGCCAGTGCCCCCCGCTCCGTGCCGCCCCGGACGCGGACCCCATGACCATCCCTGACTACGGGGCTCCCCCGTGCACCGAGAACATGTTCCGCCGGCCGGCCGCCAGCAGGATCTCCCACCTGCTGGTCGGCGGAGGCCGCGACGCCTACGAAGCCGACACCGACCTCAGGGACCAACTCCTCGACGTCTTCCCCGGACTCGTGGCGGCCGCGCGGATCGGCCGGATTCACCGGACCCTGACCGCCCGCCACCTCGCACAGCACGGCTACCGCCAGTTCATTGACCTGGGCTGCGGCTACCCGGCCCCCTACCCCGACCACCCCGACGTCCACCACCTGATCCGCCCGCTCCACCCCGGTGCCACCGTCGTGTACGTCGACGCCGACCGCGTCGCCTTCGCGCACGCGCGGGCCATGGCCTTCGGCGCACGCGGCGTACACCACGTCCTCGCCGATCTCCGCCAGCTCCCCGAGCTCCTCGCTGACCTCGTCGAGATCACCGGCGGTTCATTGCGGCGGGACGTGCCGGTCGCCGTCCTCGCGCACGACTTCCTGCCGTGGATCCCTGACCCCGACCTCGACCAGATCCTCACCCCGCTCAGGGCGTGGCTTCCCTCGGGCAGCGCCTTGTCCATCACCCACACCACCGGTGGCTTCGGCAACGAGGAGGTGATGTCCCAGCTCACGTCCGCGTACGAAGTAGCAGGCATCACCTACCGGCCGCGCCCGCACGGCGCGGTGGCCAGCATGTTCGGCGGCTGGACCCACCAGGGACCGGGGCTCGTGCCGGTTGCCCGCTGGCATCACGACCACCCCCACCGGGACGCACCCGAGGAGACCTCGGCCGCGTACGCGGGCATCGCCATCAAGCCAGCCGGGAGACTGCCGTGACCGCACCCTCTCCCCCTCAAGAAGCGCCGGTGGCCCGGGCAGCCCAGCGCCGAGACGAGGCGGCGTAGTGATCACCAACACCGCGGGATGCGTGAGCTCCCGGCCACGTCGGCGTCCTGCCAGCAGGGTCCCCCGGCCAGCGGGAGCCAGCCGGTCCGAGGCCGGGATGCCTGAGTTGGCAGTCACCCAGATCTGGGCGGCAGCCGCGTGAGCGGGGCTGCGTCGGTGCGCGGCGCCTCGCAAAGGAACGGCGACCTCGAGCGGATCGTGCTGGATGAGCTCAAGTGGTCGCTGTCGGGGTTCGCCAAGAGGATCCGCGAGCACTGTGCGGCCACTGGCCAGCCTCGGTCCGTGAGCACGAGCACGGTGTCGCGATGGTGCGCGGGAGCTCAGCCGGGTCCGGAACTGGCGGCTGCGGCGTGCTACGTACTGACTCGGGCGTGCAAGCGTCAGGTGACTCCTGAGGGCCTGGGGTGGCCGTCCGAGGACATGGATGTTGCCGAGCAGGCGCTCCAGTACGGCGACCTGGGACACGCGGTGCGGATGCTGCGGCGGCTGTGGCAGATGGACGCTGTGCCCAGGAATGCGGCGGTGCGCAGGATGCCGTTCGCCGCGACGCCCTCTGCGGTCGAGGCGCTGGTCATGCTGCCCGACACGGAGATCGTCGGGCGCGGACAGCGGCGGGTGACCGTGGCGGACATCGAGCTCCTGGAAGCGCACACCGACCTGTACGGCAGGACGGACGCCCGGCACGGAGGCGGGCAGTTCCGCTCCGTGTTCGCCGCCTTCCTCGCCGCCCACGCAGTGCCCCTCCTCGAAGGGGGGTTCAACGCCGGGCGTGGCCGGCTGCTGTACGGCAGTGTCGCCGACGCGGTGCTCGCGCTGGCGAGCATGGCCTACGACGACCAGCTGCCGGGCCTGGCTCAGCGCTACGACCTGCAGGCGATGCGGCTGGCGCAGGCGATCGGGGATCGCGGCCGGCTGGCACGCGGCTGTATTCACCAGGCCCGGCTGGCGGCGGTGCGAGGCGACGGCCGAGAAGTGCTCACCCATGCCCGCAGCGCGGTGGTCGCGGCGACCGGCTCGCCCGCGCTGGTGCGGGCCTATGTCGCGGTGACGGAGGCGAGGGCGTGGGCCTACACCGGTGACAGTGCGCAGTGCCGGGCGGCGGTGGAGCGGGCTCGCACCGCGTTCGACCGGGCCGGGAGCGGGTCGGACCCGAGGTGGCTGGCGTGGCTGGACCGCCCGGAGCTGGAGGGTCAGGCCGCGTGGGCGCTGGCGATGGCCGGGCTGGCCGAGGACGGCGCGCAGGCTCTGAAGGTGGCGATGGGTCTGCCGCCCGAGCGTACGCGCGACAGCGTGGAGTTGCTGATCACTGGTGCGGAGCTGGCGCGGCTTCGCGGCGACCAGGTTCAGTGGGAGGAGTTGCTGACACAGGCGAAGACGGCCGCTCAGCACCTCAAGAGCCGGCGCCTGGCGCGGCGCCTGGCCGACGCCGCCGCGGGCGGCCCGCTCCACGATTTCTGACCCCCGCTCCGCCATCGGCCGGCTCGCGCCCGGTCCGTCCGGCCAAGGGGGCAGAAGTCGTGTCGTGGCGCGGGGTCAGCGGTCGGTGTCACCGAGCCAGCTGAGCTTGGAACGGACGTCGACGGCGGCGCATGAGCGGGACGGTGTGCCGGGGACGGGGGTTCCCACGTACAGGTAGCCGAGCAGCTGCTCGTCGTCGCCGATGCCGAGGTGCTTGCGGACCTGCGGCGCGTCCGGGTACGGGCCGCCGAACCAGACCCCGCCCCAGCCGCGCGCGTCCAGGAGCAGCAGCAGGGTGGTGGCCATCGCGGACGTCGCGGCCAGTTGCTCCCAGCGTGGGATGGTCGGGTGGTCGCGGGGCTGGAAGACGAGGCCCAGCATCAGCGGGGCGCGCAGGTGCTTGGCGGCGATCCGCTCGGCCAGGTCGGCGGTGGGCGCGGCCTCGGCGGCGGCTTCGCCGAGCCGGACGCGGGCGTCGCCGCAGATCGCGATCACGCGCCACGGGCGCAGCTGGCCGTGGTCGGGCGCGGTGGCAGCGGCGGCCAGCAGGTCGAGGAGTTCGTCCGCGCCCGGGGCGGGCGCGGTGAGGCGGATGGTGCTGCGCCGGGTGCGGATCGCCGTCTCGGCGTCGCCCGCGGCGGGCCGGGTGTCGGGGACGGTGGTCATCGGGTTGCTCCCGGGGCGCCGGTCTGTGCGGTGACCGGGTCGGCGTGGGCCTGGGCGGTGAGGTCGGGGGCGCCTCGGGTGAGGCGGTCGAGCAGAGGCGCGGTGGCGGCAGTGGTCACGACAGCCATGAGGACCATGATCGTGAACAGGTTCGGGGTGATGACGCCGAGTTGGAGGCCGATGCCGAGGACGACGATCTCAGTGATCCCGCGGCAGTTCATCAGGGTGCCCATCAGTGCCGACCACCTCCAGTCGCAGCCGGCGAGCCGTGCTGCCCCGGCGGCGCCGACCCACTTGCCGGTCACGGCGACGGCCAGGACGAGCGCGGCCCAGCCCCACTGGCCGGCCGGGAGGTGGGCGAGGTCGGTGTGCAGGCCGGTGTCGACGAAGAACAGCGGGAGCAGCACCGGAACGAAGACCGCCTGGAGGCGGGCGGCGCTGCGCTCGACGGCCGGCAGGCCGCGCGGCATCGTCGCGCCGAACAGGAACGCCCCGAAGGCGGGGTGGACACCGATCCGGTCGGTGGCGTACGCGGCCAGGAGCAGCCCCGCGACCAGCAGTACCGTCACCAGGTCCTCCGAGGTCCGGGCGGCGCGCTCCAGCGTCCGCTTTGCGAGGGGGCGGGCCGCGGCCAGGGCGGCGGTGAGGGCGGCGGTCATTGCGAGCGCGGTGAGCGCGTCCAGCGGGGAGCCGGCGGTGGCCAGGGCGGTGACGGCGATGAGCAGGCACCAGGCGAGGGCGTCGTCGGTGGCGGCGCACGCGAGCGCGAAGGCGCCCAGGCGGGTGGTGGCCAGGCCCCGGTCGGTGAGGATCCGGGCGAGGACGGGGAACGCGGTGATGGAGAGCGCGGTGGCGACGAACAGGACGAACGGCAGCCGCTGCACGCCGGGCGGTGCGAGGGCCGGGTACATCATGACGGCGAGGCCGGCGCCGAGGCCGAGGGGCAGCAGGATGCTGCCGGCGGCGACGGAGGCCACGGCGCGGCGGGTGGTCCGCAGGGAGTGGAAGTCGAGTTCGAGGCCGACGAGGAAGAGGAACGCGAGCAGGGCCACGTTGCCGAGCACCGAGGTGTACGGCAGGACGGCGGGTGGCAACAGCGCGTGCTGGACGCTGGGGGCGAGCCAGCCGAGAAGGGAGGGGCCGAGGAGGATGCCGACGGCCATCTCGCCGATGACGGGCGGCTGCCCGAGGCGGCGGGCGGCCCAGCCGCCGGCCTGGCAGGCCAGCACCACGGCCGGGACGGCGACGAGGACGAGCGAGAGCGGACTGGACATCAGCGGTTCTCCGGGCGAAGTTCGGCGTGGGCGCGGGCATGCGCGAGCGGCTCGGCGGCCCGCTGGTTCGGGCGCGCCGGGCCGCAGCGAGGGGATCGGGAACGGGGCGGCCCGCTGCGCGACGGCGGTGGCACCGATGCCGGCGACCCAGCAGTGCCGCAGCAAGCGCTGCTCGGGACGCCCCGTGCCGGATGTCCGGTCAGGTCGTGTGGAACAGGGCCTGGTAGACCGGGTGGTCCCTGAACGTGCCGCCGTGGTGCGGGGACGCCAGGGAGCCGTGGTGCTCCTCCCCGCTGGTGGTGTGCAGTGTGGCGCAGAGGTGGTAGTCCGGGTGGATGCCGTCGTCGCTGAGGGCCGACTCGACGGTGAGTTCCAGGACGTCTCCGGGCACGACCGGCACGGGGCGGTCGAAGAGCGGGAAGTAGATGCTGGCCCAGTTGGTCCTCATGCGGAGCGCGTCGAGGGGCTCTTCGTCCGGCAGGCACCAGAGGTTGAGCCAGGTGAGCACGCCGTCCACATGGCCGGCCCGGGTGATGGCCAGGCGGGTGGTCGTGCCCTGCTCCATTCGCAGTTCGCCGTTGAAGTCGAGCACCTCGACCGGCTGGCCGTCGGAGAGAAGGGCGTCAGTGTGCGGGTTCTCGATCCGCAGTCGGATGTCGAAGGGCCGTCCGTGCCAGTCGAAGATGCTCTGCAGGTATGGCAGGGATGCCTCGGCGAACGCGACGGGCTGGCCGGGGAGCAGGTCGGGGAGGTGGACGGCTGCGGCCAGGGTCACCGCGCGGTGCGGCACCACTATGCCCCCGGGCACCAGGTGGCGGTTGCGGGCGTCGGTCAGGACGGCTGCCGCGCCTTCGGCGCCGGCCAGGGAGCCGATGATCTCCGCCACGACGACATCGGCCTTGGGCGCGAACTGGAGGGTGGTCGACTCGCCGCGCAGGAGCGTGATCAGGTCGCGCTCGTCGAGGGCCGCCAGGTTGCCGGCGGCCGTGTGGAACGCGTCCTCGATGACCTCGACGGCCAGGGCGTGCCGGGCTCCGGCCCGTATGCTCTCGCGCGCCCAGAGGAGGTCTTCTCCGGTGCCGATGTCCAGGACGCGTCGGCCCGGCGCCAGCTTGGCCAGCGCGGCGAGGAAGCGCTGGTTGCGCTCGTGGTCGGTGGTCATGGTCGCGTACAGGAACCGGTCGTAGATGGGGTATTCGCCGACCGTCGGCCAGAGAGCGGGTCGTTCCTCCCTCTCGGGCTCCGGGTCCACGTTCACCCGCACGGTGTGTCCGTGCGCCTTGAGTTCTCGGGTCTCGTGCATGGTCCGCCTTTCGCGGGTGTGTCGTACGGTGCGGGGCCTGCGCTCGGGGGCTCGGCTGCAACCGCCGCTCCGGCGACCGGGAGCGGCGGCAGGCCACCGCTCGGGCGCGGGGGCTCGGCCCGGCGGCCGTGCTTGCCGGGCTCGGGCGGTACGCGGCCGGAGTCAGGTACGCAGCAGGGGCAGGGTGGTACAGCGCAGGGAGCCGGGGATGCGGGTGACCTCGGAGTAGTCGACGGTCAGGACCTCGAGTCCGAGTGCGGCTAGGGCGGCGGCGATGCGGTCACTGCCCGCGGCGACGACGACCGTGGTGGGGGCGATGGCCAGGACGTTGACCTGGACGGCGCGGGCCTCGGCGTCGGTGACGGGGACGAGGTGGTCGAAGTGGGTGTCGAACCAGCGGTTCTGGTCGGCGGTGAACGCCTCGCGGTGGATCAGGGCGGTGCCGGGCGCGACCACTGCGAGGTGGTCGTCGAGGTGAACGATCCCCTTGACCGCGAAGGGCACGGGGATGACTTCGCGGTCGATGTCGTGCCGGGCGAGGGCCTCTTGGAGGGCGGTCGCACCGTCGGCGCTGGTCTCCTCGCTCAGGCCGACGAGGACCCGGTCGGTGTCGGGGAGCAGGACGTCGCCGCCCTCGATCGTGCCGCAGGTGAGGTCGACTGGCTGCCCGCCGACGGCGGGGTTGGTGAGGGCGACGGCCTCGGCCAGGCGATGCTCGGAGTTTAGGCGGGCCCGGAACAGGACGTGGTCGATGGCGAAGGCGATGTCGCGGGGGTAGTGCTGGGTGGAGCAGCCCGGCGCGGCGGGGAGCAGGACCACGTCGGTGCCGCGATCGCGGAGCAGGGCGATCAGCTGGTCCTGCTGGGCGCGGACGGTGGCCGGGTCGTAGGTGGCCCAGGTGCTGGTGGCCTGCTGGCGGACAAGGACCGGGTGGACGTCGGGGCCGTCCAGGGGACGGGTGAAGTCGCCGGCGTGGCGCAGGGCCGCCCGTTTGAGGGTTCCGTACTCGGTGGCGACATGGACGTCGTGGTTCACGGGTCCTCCTGGTGTCGGTGCGGGCGTGGTGGTGTGCGGGGTGGAGGTGGCCCCGGCACGGCCCGGTGGGTCTGCGGGGGCGAACGCTGTCAGGTGCGCCCGCCCCCGCAGGGTCCGGGGGTCAGCCGGCCGTGGCGGGCCGGGTGTCGCACTGGGCGAGCCAGGGCGCGGCCTCGGCAACCCGGTTGAGGTTGGTGGGGGCCAGGGCCGGATCGGTGCCGTAGTCGTCCAGGGCGGTGGCGAGGAAGCCGATGATCGTGTCGTCGCCGTAGTCGCGGGCGGCGAGGTGGGTGCCGCACCCGCCGCAGAAGCCGCGGGCGGTCTTGCCGGGGTGGGTGTCGTACCAGGTCGGCTCGCCCTCGCCGGTCCACTTCAGCCCGTCCATCGGGAACCCGACCCACCACTGGAACGGTGCGCCGGAGCGCTTGGCGCAGTGCTCGCAGTTGCACACGTGCGGGTCGTCCACCGGGCCGGTAACGGTGAAGCGGATCTTCCCGCACAGGCAGCCGCCGGAGCGGACCTCAGTGCCGGAGCCGGTGGCGGCAGCGGCGGTGACAACGGCGGCGACGACGACGGTATCGGACACTAGTTCAGTTCCCTTGCACGGTAGGCCAGTTGGGTCCACCAGTCTGCCATCGCGTTGAAGATCTGCAGGAAGCCCTCCAGGGCCTGCGGCAGGTCGAGGTGGAAGAGGTCACTCTGACGGATGAACCGGGCCAGGCCCTCGATGTGGGCCTCCTCCACGCTCATGCCGCCGACCTGCGCGGCCTCGTGGCCCTCGTCGAGGTGGAGCCGGTAGTAGTAGTCCAGGCTTTTCAGCTCCGCGCCGCTGGCCTGGATGGTCAGCTCGCCGTACCGGTCGGTGATGTCGCGCAGGATCTCGGTCTCGGCGACGGCGACGCCCTCGGTGGCGTAGTAGCCGCCGGCGATGAGCCCGGTCATGTGGGAGTTCACCAGGACCTGGTGCTGGAGGACCAGCTTGGCGGTCTCGTCAGCGGGGACGTGGCCGTTGACGAGGAGGCCGAGGTCGGCGAGCAGCGCGCGGGTGTAGAGGATGTAGTGGGCGGGGACCTTGCCCGGTTCGCCGCCCTCCTCCAGGAAGTTGCGGTCCAGCTCGTGGGCGAGCGCGGGGCAGTAGCCGATCACCTGGGCGGCGGCCAGGCGCAGGAACTGGGCGTTGTGCCGGGCGAAGACCGCCAGCTCGGCGATGTACATGCGGGCCTGCGCCACGGTGAGGGTGGCGGGGTCGACCAGGGCGCGGATCTGCCGGTAGATCGCGTCGATCATGGGCTTGAGGTGCTTGTCGACGAGGTCGTCGCCGCTGTTGCGGTTGCCCTGGATGGTGGCGTGGATATAGCCGCGGGTCTCCGGGTTCGCGGCCAGGTACCCCTCGACGAGGCTGGTGCCGCGCAGGGTCTCGAGCGTGGGCGCAGGGGCGGTGGTGGTCACGCGGTCTCCTCGGGCGTGGTGGTGAGGCTCAGGCCGCCGGTGGCGCCGAGCGTGCGGATCGCGGCGATCACCGCCGGGTCGTCAGGCAGGGTGGTCGGGCCGGTGTTGAGGCGCTCGACGAGGGCGGGGGTGAGGACGGCGGGGTCGGCCGCCGTCTCGCAGCCGCGCAGGAACGCCTGCCGGCCGGTGACCATCAGCTGGTAGGGGGCGCGGACGGTGACGCTCGTGCCGGGCGTGAGCGCGGCGGCGGCGAACGCCGCGGCGGCCTCGTCCCGGGCGAGGTCGAGATCGGTCTGCTGCCAGCCGCCGTTGCTCAGGACGGTGTGCCAGCGCTGGTGGGCGTGCTGCTCGGCGGCGGCCGTCGACCGCTCGGCGGCGGCGCTGAACGCGTCGGCGGCCACCGTGCCCAGGCGGCGGGCGAGCTCGCCCGGGCCCGCGGTCAGCGGCTGCATCGGGGAGGGCTGGCCGGCGTCGGTGTCGGGCTCGCTGGCGAGGAGGTTCTCCAGTAGGTCGGGCGCGATCCAGCCGCGGGCGACGGCGGCGTCGGGGAAGGTGTAGAGGGGGATGGCGACGGAGACCGAGAACTCGCTCTGTCGGCCGACGTGGAAGACGCGCTCGGGCAGGAACAGGGCGTCGCCGGGCTCCAGGGGGAAATGCTCGCCGTGCTCCAGCAGCCACGTGTAGTCGCCGTACAGCGGGTCGCTGCCGCCGGTGAGCTTGCGGTACTCCTCCGCCGACCAGCAGTAGAAGTCCTTGACGCCGGGACCGTAGTGGGTGAGGAACGCGTTCTCGTAGCCCTCGTGCACGCCGAACGCGGTTCCGCTGTAGTTGCCGACGAAGGCGACCAGCTCGGCTCCGCCGGCCGGGACGCCCCAGCCGTCGAGCAGCGCTCCGACGAACTCGCCCAGGCCCGCGGCCAGCGGTTCGCTGACGCTCTCCAGGGTGTTGAGGACCAGGCTGAACCTCTCGGCCCCGACCTGCTCCTGCATCCACGCGACGAAGTCGCCCTGCGGCCAGGCGCCGGCGGCCAGGACCTTGTCCACCAGGTCGGGGCGGTGCTCCTCCCCCACGTACACCCGGGCGTTCGCGGTGATCTCCACCCCGGCGGCGTGGGCCCGCTGGATCGCGGCGAAGCCCTCCAGGACGGCGGCGGGGTTCGCCGCCGAGGCGGGGACGACGCCCTTGAACAGGTACGGGCGCCTCATGCCGTCGGTCTTCTCGGGCAGGGTGTCGGTCCAGAACTCGCGGGGCGGGGGCCACTCTCCGGTGGTGCTGCTCATGGCCGGGGACTCCTTCGGTTTCGCGGCCGCGCGGGGATGGCGGCCGGGCGGGCGTGCACGGGGTGCGGGCCGGACGGACTAGGCGGCGAGGTAGTCCTCGGGGCCGCCGTCGCGGACGGTGTCGAGGGTGAAGCAGTGGTGCCCGCCGCCGAACAGGCGCCGGTGACGGTGCCGGACCGGGACGACCGTGAAGCCGCGCTGCTCCAGCACCTTGATCAGCTCCGGGTAGAGGGAGTTGACGACGACCGTGCTCTCGTCGATCGACAGGACGTTGATGTCGATGTACCGGGACGCCGTGGGGACCACGAACCCGAACTCGTCGTAGTCGGGCTCGGGCACCGAGCTGGGCGGCGGGTAGATCGCCTCCCAGCCGCGCATCGCCTCCGGCAGGAGGTCGAGGTACTTCGGGTCGCGCAACAGCATCAGGCCCGGGCGCAGTGGGACGACGATGGAGTCGACGTGGTTGTCGGCGATTCCAGGCAGCCGGTGCCAGCGCAGCTGGGGGAAGGTGCGGGCCAGCCACTGGAAGGCCAGCTCGTGGTTGTGGTTGGCGACGTTGACGAGAACGTCGCGGCCCAGCCGGACGCACTGCGCGCCGTCGAAGACCATCTCCAGGCCCAGGCCGTCGATGGGCAGGGCGTGCTCGTCGGCCATCGCCGCGGTGACGTCGATGCCGTTGCGCTCGAAGTAGGCGGTGTCCAGGGAGTGGGCGGCAAGCGCGGGTCGCGGCATGGCCAGCCAGTTCGAGCCCTGCTCGAAGTAGCGGTTGAAGTGCTGCTTGAGGTGGTCGTTCTCGAAGACCCGGCCGCGGATGTGCGGCGCGGTCTCCACGATCGTCTCCCCGACGATGACCGCGTTGTCGCGGACGTTCAGCGGCGGCGTCGCGCCGCTGCTCCACCACGGGGAGGAGACCTGGACGTCCTTGCCGGGGGCGGAGGGCCGAAGCACGCGCACCCCGCAGCCGGCCAGGGCGTCCGCGAAGCCGGTGACGTCCTCGATCAGCTCGTCGACGATCTGCTGCGGGATCGTCAACTGCCGATTCCCGTCGGGCAGGTGGGGGGCGACGTTCTCGTAGTAGAACAGCCGCCAGCTGCTGTCGGCGTCGTGCGCTGTGTAGTGGTCGGCGCGGCCGACGACGACCTCGCGCAGCCGGGTGAAGTCGTCGAAGCTGTGTGCGCCCTGGGTGGGCGGGTCGAGCTGGGGCTTGGTCATGGGGTGGCCGCCTCCTCGGCGGCGGGTGCCGGCACGGCCCGGGCGGGCAAGGGGGTGCCGCCCGGGCGGCACTGCGGCGGGCCGGTCGTGGACAGGGGGAGGGGATCGATCAGGCGGCCGTGCGTTCGGCGGCCATGGCCTGCTGGGTTGCGGGCTTGGCGGTGAGGCGGGCGATGATGTCCTCGATCACGCACGGCACCTTGGGGGTGGAACGGCGGCGGAGGAAGTAGCCGGAGCACCACGGCACCTCGTCGAAGCGCTCTAGTCGCTCGGTCAGGAGGGTGGTGGCCTCGGGCAGGCGCCGCCAGGGGATCTTGGGGCACCAGTGGTGCACCGGGTGGTGCATGTCATCGAGGTGGCCGCCGAGCAGGTGCCGCGTGAGCCAGTGCGAGGACCAGCCGCGGGTCTGCAGCAGCACGTCGTCGTCCTCGATCAGGCCGGCGTGGTTGCCGAGGTCGGTGATCCAAGTGACCACCGGCCGTACGAACACCAGCGGGACCAGCCAGAACAGCACCAGGCCGCCGAAAACGCCGAAGGTCCAGCACGCGGTGGCGACGCCGGCCCACAGCACCGCGCGAGCGGCCGACGCCCACCGGCTCTCCCGCGGACCGCGGGTGACCAGTGTCCGCAGCGCCGATGTCGGCAGCCGCCACAGCGCGGCCATGACGATGACCCGCAGAACGAAGGCGGTCCGGCTCGTCGGTGCCCGGACGGTGTGAAGGCGCCCAGCCTGGTACGACTGGAACATCGGGTCGGCTCCGGTGCCGAGCTGCGCGTGGTGCACTCCGTGGGTGGCCCGGTAGGGCCGCAGCCCCTCGCCGAGCAGCCCGGTCACGAAGTACCCCACCAGGCGGTTGCCACGCGCAGTGGCCAGCAGCTTCGCGTGGACGCACTCGTGCGCCAGGTTCGAGAGGTGCCGCTGGCGCACCCCGATGTACAGGACCGCAAGCATCGGCCCGACGACGTGCCCGGCCAGGGATCCGACGATTGCCGCCGCGACGATCGCGCCGACGTCCAACGCGACGTCCCGCAGGCCGACGCTCGGAGCGCCGCACAGGCCCTCCAGCTCGCCGATCAGCTCCGGCCCCAGCGCCTGCCGGACCGGACCGGACGCGCCGGTCGAGTGCCGGGTGCGCCTCGCTGTCTTCTCTCGCCGGCGTACCGACCGCCGGCTGGGCCTGCCCATCTGCTCTCCTCCGGACTTCGCTGGGGACTGGATGTTGGCCTTCCGTGAACCACTGCCGGTGGGCGAGGCGCCCCGCCCACCGGCAGCAGCACGTCAGCCGATCAGGACGATCGAGGTCAGGCGGCGGCGCCCGGGCGCATGCCGAGCTTGATGCCCGGGCGCATGCCGAGCTTCACGGTGCGGCCGGGCCGCATGCCGAGCTTGACGGTGTCGTCGCCCGGACGCATGCCGAGCTTCAGGGTGTTGTCCATGGGTTCTCCTCTCGGGCTGCGGGCATGCCGCAGCCACGCGTGGTGAATCTGATGGTCGAGCCGAAGATGAGCGCGACTCGAAGGGACCGGCCGGGCGCTGCGCCGAGGGCGCTGGCGAAGCCGTCGCGCCGAGTGGCCGTGCCATCACGCTAGGGCCGCACCAAGGGCAGCGGCAACAGGTCGCGACGTTGCGCCAAGTGCGCCGGGGCGTTGCGTACCCGTTGCGTCCACCCTGCCGATGACCTGCGGAAACACTCCTTCGATCCGCTGGAATCGCGGCTACCGGCCGAGCACCGGGCCCCTCGGCGGTGCACGCGGTCTTCTGCGCTTCGGCGGCGTGCGACTACCTTGAGGCGCCCCGGGGAGGGCGCACCGCCAAGCAGTGCCCCGACTCGACAACTCCCCTTTTCCTATTGCCGAGTTGAGAGGAAGAGCGCATGCCCGCGCTGTCCGATTCCATCCGCACCAAGGCCCACTTGCTGCACAGCCTGCGGGCCCTGCTGCACGACGAGGACTTCACCGAGGTGGTCACCCCCGTCGCCCGCCGCGCCGACCTCGGCCCCGGGCGCCGCGCGTCCGCCGGCCTCCACGAGGGCCGGTACCTGCGCGCGATGATCGGCCCGGCGTTGCGTGTCAACGTGAGCACCGCCCGGCCGAAGGTGTACGAGATCGGTCCGTGCTTCCGGCCCGAGCCGCCCGACGCCCTCCACGCTGCCGAGTTCACGATGCTCGACCTGTACGCCGCCGGGCTCGGCTTCGAGGACCTGATCGGCCTCGCCTGGCGCCTGGTCGGCCCGCACCTGCCCTCCTACACCCCCGAGCAGCTCTCGATCGCCGACCACGTCCGCGACGCGTTCGACATCGACCTGCGCACCGAGCCCATCGGCGACCTGCACCGGCGCATGGCCGCCCGGATCGGCGCCGATCCGGGCGAGCCGTTCCGCGACGTCCTCGGCCGCTACATCGCCCTCGAACTCGAGGCCGGCACCGCGGGCCGCGCGGTGTTCCTGACCGACTACCCGACTGGCGGCGACGAGCCGTGCGCCCGCCTGGCTCCCGGCACCACCGCCGTCCTGGAGCGGTTCGAGCTGATCGTCGACGGCATCGAACTCGTCCACGGCTACACCGACGAGACGGACCAGAGGGCCTTCACCGACCGCGCCAAGGCCGTCAGCCTCTACGACGACGAGCAGCAGCTCGCCCTGGACGCCGTCGAGGCCGGATCCGTACCTGCAGACACCGCCGGCCTCGGCATCGGAATCGAGCGCCTGTGCGCCGCCTCCGCCGGACTGCGCGACATCACCCCGTTTCTCCAGTCCCCCCAGTTCTGACACCCGGCACCCGTCCCTGGAGGCACGATGGACCTTGCGATCACCCCTCTGCCCGGCGGATTCGGCGCCCGCGTCGAGACCGACCTCGCCCGCACGACCGGCTCCGCCGCGGCGCGCGCACTCACCGACGCGCTCCACCGCCACCGCGTACTCGTCCTGCCCGGCCAGCACCTCAGCCACGCCGACCTGCTCGCAGCCGCCTCCCTGTTCGGCGCCGTCGACACCGCCACCGACCGCCGCTACACCGTCCCCGGCTTCCCCGGCCTCACCGTCGTCTCCAACATCCACGAGAACGGCACGCCGATAGGCATCTACGACGGCGACCAGGAGGAGGAGTGGCACGCCGACAACTCCTTCAAGCCGCAGCTGACCGCCGCCACCCTGCTGTACTCGGTCATCACCCCCGGCAAGGGCGGCGAGACCCGCTTCGCCGACGCCACCCGCGCCTACGCCGACCTTCCCACCGGCCTCCGGGCCCGGATCGACGGCCTGCGCGCCGTCCACTCCATCCAGCACCTCGCCACGCAGCAGGCCAACGCCGCCGACGGCCGCTCCTCCACCCAGGCTGGCACCCTCGTGCAACTGCCCGAGGTCACGCACCCGCTCGCCCCCATCCACCCCGCCACCGGCGCCCGCACGCTCCTGCTCGGCTCCATGGTCATCCCCCACATCGAGGGGCTGCCCGAGACCGAAGGCCGGACGCTGCTGGCCGACCTCCTCACCCACACCACCAGTCCCGGCTACCTCTACACCCACCGCTGGAAGCAGGACGACCTGGTCGTCTGGGACAACCTCGCCGTCCTGCACACCGCCTCCCCCTGCGACAGCTCACCCCACCCGCGGCTGCTGGTGCGCGCCGCCATCCGACACTCGACACGCCGCTCCGGTCCCTCCGACGGGGGAAACCCCGCCGAGCTGCCCGCCTCCCGGCAGAACCGACACTAAGGTGGCCGAATGAGTTCCCAAGTGCCCATGAAGGACCGGGCCTTGAACCCGGATCGGATCGCCCGGATCGGGCGCGAGATGCAGGCCGCCTGCCCCGTCTTCGACGCCACCTCGTTCACCGCCCAGGTCACCGCCGATCTGCCCAGCCTGGAACTCAAGGCCCGCATCGCCCGCACCGCCGAGGGCCTGCACCAGCACCTGCCCGTCACCGGGCCGGCCGCCCTCGACACCGTGCTGCACTCCCTGCCCACCACCGCGGAGGCTGCGGGCGCGGAATCCGACTTCGGTCTCTACATCTACGCCCCGCACTCCGCCTACGTCGCCGCCCACCACCTCCACCCCGAACGGCTCGACCAGGCATTCGACGCGCTCGCCACGATCACCCCGTACTTCTCCGCCGAGGACGCCGTCCGGACCTTCCTCACCACCTATCCCGAGCAGACGCTGGCGGCCGCGGCCACGTGGGCCACCGCCGCCGACCACCGGGTGCGGCGCCTGGCCAGCGAGGCCCTGCGCCCCCACCTGCCCTGGTCCGTCGGCACCGGCCTGCCCGTCGACACCGCCCTGCCGCTGCTCGACGCGCTGCACGCCGACAGCAGCCGCTTCGTAACCACGTCGGTCGCCAACCATCTGCGCGACATCGCCCGCACCCAACCCGACCTCGTCCTCGCCACCCTGGCCAAGTGGCGCACCGAAGGACGCGCCACGAACACCGAACTCGCCTTCATCACCCGCGAGGCGCTCAAGGCCCGCCTCAAGGACGGCTGGCCACCCGCCTACACGATCCTCGGCTACGACCCGCAAGCGGCCGTCAGCGTCAGCCCCCTCCGTCTGACCAACAGCCACTACCGGCTCGGTGACGACCTCGCCTTCGAAGCCGATCTCACCGCCCCCACCGACACCCCGGTGCACGTCATGTACGTGCTGACCCGCACTGACCCCGGCACCCAGGCCCGAGAGAAAGTCGCTCACCTCACCCGAGCCACCGTCAAAGCAGGCGCACCACTGCGCCTGGCCAAGACCCACCTCCTGAAGTCCACCGGCACCGCCGCCCTGGCACCGGGCAGCTACCACCTCGCACTCCAGGTCAACGGCCGCCGCCACCCTCCGGCGCTGCTCCGCATCACCAACCGCCCAACCTGACCAGGACGGCACCGTCGCGCGCAGCCCTTGGTGCCGTCAGGACGCTCACCGAGCAGTCTTGTGCCTCCTGCTGGCAAGGACGGCCAGAGGGAGGGGTCAGCTTCGACCTTCGGCCAGGAGCCGCAGCGCCTTGGCCAGCTGCCCGGCCTCGTGCGGGTAGCGCTCCAGGTAGCCGTCGAGTACGCCCACGATCACGGAATCAGTGATCGCCACGGGTCCTCACCTTCCTGCGAGCGCGAAGGGGTGTTCCTCCGGGACGGGCCGCTCGAAGGCGGCCACCAAGTACGTGCACAGTCAGCTCCGCAGGGGTTCGTGGCGTACGAGAAGCCCCGCACCCTACAAGTCCGACCAGCCCGATGCGCACCAACCCGCCCGTTGCCGTGCGGCGCTTGGGGACCTCGGCGATTCGGCCAACCCCCTTTGGTGGCAGTGCCGTTGTCGGGGGCGGGTCGGTGTAGTTCCCACGGTCCGCCCGGCGCTCTATTCCGGGAGTTCGAGGCCGTCCGAAAGACGTGTGTTCGAAGAATGGGGGCCGTCGTTGAGCTTCCCGACAGCATCCGAACGGCGATCAGGGGGACCCGATGACCACATCCGGACTGCACAGCAAACCGGCCGACACACCGCCTCCGCCGCCGCCGGCGGAGATCACCTACAGCGGCCAGTACTCCGTCAATCCGCTGGCCGAGGTCTCCTTCCGGCAGATGTGCGCGACGCTCCCGTCCGTCCTGGTCCGGATCGGCCGCCTGTCGTGGCAGACCGACCGGCAGGCCGTACGGCTCCTGATCGGGTGCCAGGTCATCACGGGCGTATCAGCCGCAGTGCTGCTGGCCGCCACCGCCCGCGCGATGGGGCCCGTACTCGGCGCCGGAAGCGCCGGGGACCGCCTTCACGGTGCTCTGCCCGCTCTGCTCGTGGTCGCGCTCGCCGCCACGATGAACCGTGTCTCGGGGGCCGTGGCCACGTACGCCGCCCGGCGGATCACCCCGCTGCTGACCTCGGAAACGGACAGCGCCCTGGTCGAGGCAGTCTGCCGGGTCGAGGCCGCGGCCTACGCCGGGGACGGCTTCTCCGACCGGCAGGAGGCGGCCGAGATGGGGGTGGTCCGCACCCACGTGATGGTCACCGACGCCCAGCGCTTCATGTCCTCGCTGATCCGCCTGGTCACCGCCGGCAGCGTCCTGTCCCTACTGAACGTGATGATGCTGCCGCTGCTGCTCCTCGCCGTGCTGCCCGCTGGCATCGGCGCCGTCCTGACCGCCCGCGTCGACTACGAGATCCACTACTCCAACATCTCCGACCGCAACGTGCGGGGAATGATGCGCTGGTGGGCCACCGCGTCCCAGTACGGCGACGAAGTCCGCGCCAACTCCATGACCGACTACCTCGTCTACTGGTACCGGGCCCTGTCCGACCGGTGTGACCGGCGAAACCTGGCCGCCGCACCGCGGACCCTGCGGATCTCCCTGCTCTCAGCGCTGGCCGGCGGCGTCTTCCTCCTCGCCACCTGGGGAGCGCTCGCCTGGCTCGCCGTGACCGGCCGGATCGAACCCGCCATCGCTGCCACGGCCGTCATCGCCGTCCAGACTGCACTCGCCGCCCTCTCCCAGGTCATCATCAACGGGGCCGCGATCTTCCACACCAGCTTGTACCTGAGCGACATGCAGTCCTTCCTCGACGAGGCCGCCGCCCGCACTCCCCAGCGTGGACCGCGCGAGATCACCAGCCCGGTCCAGCAGATCCAGCTCGACGAGGTCGCCTACCAGTACCCGGGCAAGGACAAGCCCGCGGTCGACGGAGTCTCCCTCACCCTGGAGCGCGGCCAGATCCTCGCGATCGTCGGAGCGAACGGTTCCGGAAAGTCGACCCTGCTACGCCTGATCACCGGGGTCTACCTGAGCGACAAGGGCCGGGTCACCTGGAACGGAAGCGACCTCTCAGACACCGACCCGAGCACCGTCTGGGCCCGCACCGGCCTGGTGCCGCAGGAGTTCGCCAAGTGGCCGTGGCGAGTGCGCGAGAACATCACGCTCGGCCAACCCCGCACCCACGACGACGGACCCGTGTGGGAGGCCATCGACGCGGTCGGCCTGCGCGAAGCCGTCGAAGACCTCCCCCACGGCCTCGACAGCCTCCAGGCCCGCGACATCTGGGGAGGCGTCGAGTTCTCCGGCGGACAGTGGCAACGGGAGGCCTGTGCCAGGGCGCTGTACCGCAAGCCCGATCTGTTGATCTTGGACGAGCCGACTTCTCAGATGGACCCCCGCGGTGAGCACCTGATCTTCGAACAGATCAAAGCGATCGCCGTCGACCGGATCACCATCATGGTCACCCACCGCCTGGAGAACACGAAGATCGCGGACCACATCATCGTGATGGAAGACGGCCGGATCTCCGAGCGGGGCCGCTTTGACGATCTTGTCCACGGCGGTGGGACCTTCGCGGAGCTCTTGGCGCTCTCCCAGGACCGCTGACCACTTCGCCTGCCCCTGCGGCCCGTTCGCGAAGCGGCGGGCCGCACATCACCGAGGGAGAAACCTGTGCCTGATTTCCACAATGCGGCCGAGGTGCGCGGCTGGCGTGCGCTCGCCTCGTCCATGGAGGAAAGCGCAGCGTGAAGCAGACGGCGAAGACCCTGCCCGCGTTGCTGCTTCGCTGGGCGGAGGAACGGATCGGAGCCGTCGCGGCGGTACGTGACGCCTCGCATGACTGGGACCGCTCCCGGGTGTGGGAGCTGGAGGGCATGGGCGGGGTCTCCTGGTACCTGAAGGTCTCGCCCAGCGAGAAGTTCTACATGCGGGAGAGCCGGGCGTACCGTCATGTCGTTCCTGCCTTGGGGTACGCCCGGGCACCGCAGCTCGTCGACAGCCAGGCCCGGGACCTGGTCCTGCTGCTCACCGCGGTCCCCGGCGCCCCGGCGAAGGAGCTCGGCCTGGAAACCGCCGAGTGGCGGGCGGTGCACGAGCAGGCGGGAATCCTGTGTGCCCGGCTTCACGAGGCCGGGGAACTCGAGCCCGCCGATCGGGGCGAGGCCGAAGCCTCCCTGGACGCCGCTGCAGACGGAGCGGAGAAGTACCTCGCTCGCGCCGGGGACCGGCTGACCGAGGACGAGCGGCAGCTGATCCGGGACCACACTGCCCAGCTTCGCCGAGTCGGCCCCGTGCCCGTCGGCTACATCCATGGCGACAACCAGCCCAGGAACTGGATGGTGTCCGAAGGCGTGCTCGCTCTCATCGACTTCGAGCGGGCCAGGCCGGCGGCCCGTGTGCAGGACTTCGTCATCCTCACGGCCACCCAGTGGGCCGACCATCCGGACCGTGAGAAGGCGTTCTTCCGGGGGTACGGGCGGTCGCTCACCGACGCCGAGCGTCAGGCCCTGCGCTGTCTGACCGCGCTGGACGCGGTCAACTGCCTGGCCTGGGGGCCGGACAACGGAGACGAGCTCGTCACGGCCCGGGGCCGGCGGACCCTGGACCGCCTCATGAGGGAGGACCGCCCGTGAGCGCCGTACACCGCAGCATCGGCAACGTCATGGTCCTGCTCCAGCGCCCCGGCGACGGCTGGGTCCTGACCGTGCGGCACCGGGAGACGTCGTGGCACTCCCCCGGGATGCTGACCCTGGTCGGGGGCCGCCTGGAGGAAGGCGAGTTCCTTGACGAGGGTGCGGCGCGCGAGCTCGCCGAGGAAGTCGGCATCCGCCTCGCCCCGGACCGGCTGCGGTTTTGCCAGCTGCCCCACTTCCACGCGGCGGACGGCGAGCGGGTAATCGGCGCCGTCTTCACGGTGCGGGAATGGGAGGGCACCGCGTACAACCGCGAGCCGCAGACGCACAGCGAACTGGTGTGGGTCGATCCTGCTGCGCCGCCGCCCGACTGCCATCCGTTCACGCACTCGGTCCTGACTCATTTCGCCACCGGCCAGCTCTACGCGAACGTGATCGCCCCGGAGATGCGTGGCGGTGAGGCCGGGTGACGACCTCCACCCAGCCAGCCAAGTTCCGGAAGCGTGTCTCCCCGGATCTGCGGCGTCTCGTCGGCAGCGAGTGCGCGAGCCTGTCGGGCTCGGCGGTCAGCACCGTTGCCCTCCCCACCCTGGCCGTGCTCGACCTGGGCGCCTCGACCACCCAGATCGCGCTGCTCGCCTTCCTCGGCCAGCTCCCGAACGCCATCGTGGCGCTCCCGGCCGGCGCGTTCTCGGACCGGCACGCCAAGCGCCCCCTGATGATCGGCGCGGACCTCACCGCTGCCGCAGCCCTCGTGACCATTCCGGCCGCCGCCTTCAACGGGGTGCTCGGCGTCGGCCAGCTCTACGCGGTCGCCGTCGTCCTGGGCATCGCCAAGATCGTGCACAGTTCGGCGTCCATCAGCTATCTGCCTGTGCTCGTCGAGGCTGACCTGCTGCAGCATGCGAACTCGCGGCTGGGCGCGGCCTCGTCGGTGGCCGACAGCGCGGGCAGCAACGTGGGCGCCGCGCTGGTCGGCGCGGTCGGCGCCGCCCGCTCGATCCTCGCCGACGTCCTGTCCTACCTTGTCTCCGCATTCCTCGTGTGGCGCATCCGCACCCCCGAGCCGGCCGCCGCAACGGCCGAGGGCCGCCGCAGCCTCGCGCGGGACATCGGTGAGGGCCTGCGCTACGTGGCCGGGCAGCCCACCATCCGTACGGTGATCGCTGCCCTGTCCACGCTGAGCTTCGGCCTCGCGATCATGAACACGTACTGGGCGTACTACCTGCTGACCAGCTTGCGCATGTCCCCGAGCACGTTCGGCGTGATGATGGGGGTGGGCGGGGCCGGCAGCCTGGCCGGGGCGCTCCTGGCCCCGCGCATCGCCTCCCGTATCGGCATCGGACCGACGATCATCATCGGCTTCGCTGTCAGCCCGCTGGCCCAGATCCCCCTCCTGCTCGCCGGACCCGGCCTCACCTGGCAGATCGTCCTCGCAGCGGCGCTGGCCGCCCAGTTGTTCTGGGCAACGGCCTCCGGGACGAGCCAGAGATCCCTGAGACAGACCTTGTGCGAACCACGGTTCCAGGGCCGCATGCAGGCCGCGAGCACCACGCTCACCGCCGGGGCCCGACCCGTCGCCGCCGCGGCCGCCGGCGCTCTGGTCCTCCTCCTGGGCGTGCGCAGCACCCTCGCCGTCGGCGCGGTCCTCCAGACCGTCCCCGTGGTCCTCCTGCTCCTCTCCCCCGTCCGCGCGCTGCGGGACATGCCCTCCCCACTCGCACGGACCGCCGTGCCGCCCGCCCGTGAAGGAGCATCGTGAACGCCGACTACTGGGAGGCACTGTGGTCCGGGGGTCGCCGGTACCGGCACCTGGACGGTACCGAAGCACGCCTGATGGACGAACGCCTCGGCGCCGGCCGCAGCCGCCCGGCCCTCGACATCGGCTGCGGCGACAGCTCGCTGGCCCGCTATCTCCACCACGAGCGTGGATACCGCACCACCGGCATCGACATCTCCCCCACAGCCGTCGCACTCGCCGCCTCACATGACGCACGGCCCGGCTCGGGGCCGGCCTGGCAGTGCACCGACATCACCACCGGTGACCTCACGGCCCTGCCGGATACCGCGTACGCGGTCATCACCTGCCGTCTGGTCTACCGGTGGGTGCACGACAAGCCGGCGTTCCTCAGCCGCGTCCGCCACCTCCTCGCACCCGGAGGGATCTTCTGGGTAGTCACCGAAATCACAGGCCGCCGCGAGGACACCGACCCCCTCCACAGCCTCGGGATCAGCCCCGCCGAGACCGAACTCCTCACCTCCGGCTGGTCCAGCGTCCAGACCGCCGACCTCGACGTGCTCCGCTGCTTCGCCCTGCACCCCTGAACCTCTGCCCCGCTTCCTGAAGGAGGACTTGTCGACCATGGAGAAGGACACCGTCGCGATCTGGAATACCTACGGGACACACCAAATCGCCCGCGGGATCGAGCTGCCCGAACTGGAGCAGTGGAACTGGGGAATCGAGGGCGCCGGGCCCGGAATCGAGGTCCTCGGCGAGGTATCGGGGCTGCGGGTCCTCGACCTCGGCAGCGGTCTCGGACGCCATGCCGCCCGCCTGGCCGCCGCGGGCGCCAACGTCACCGCCGTGGACGCCTCCCCCGCACAGCATGAGCGTGCGCTGGCCCGATACCCGCAGACTCCGGGCCTGCGCCTGGTGTGCGCGGATGCCGTGGAGCACCTGCGGGACGCAGATCCGTACGACCTGATCTACTCCGTCTGCTCGGTCCCGTACCTGGACCCGGCCCGGCTCCTGCCCGCCCTCACGAACGCTCTTCGGCCCGGCGGGCGCCTGCTCTTCTCCGCGCTGCACACGAACTCCGCCGGGGTCGGCCCCGCCACCCAGGTAGCTGCGCGGCCCGAGATCCTGCGGCTGCCCGGTACCACCGACGACCATCCTGTGAACATGTGGACGCTGACTCCGCAGTTGTGGGAGGACCTCCTCGGCGAGCGCGGCCTCATCATGAAGTCGATCACCGCGATCGACTCCCCGCAGCCGGACAGCACGGTGTCCTACCGGCTCTACGCTGCCCGTCGCCCCGAGCGGGTACCGAGCCGCCCACGCAGCAGCGCTCCCCCGGCGCCGACGGCCGCGCTGGGCGTCGGCGTGATCGTCCACGGCCCGCAGGGTGTCCTGCTCGGACTGCACCGACGCGGAGCCTGGGAGCTCGCCGGCGGAACTGTGGAGCCAGGCGAAAGCCTTGCCGAGGCCGCTATCCGTGAACTCAACGAGGAGGCCGGGATCGTGGCCGACCCCGATGCCATGCAGGTGCTGGGCACACTCTTGGACCAGGTGGGCGACGTCGCCCGGATCACGGTCCCCGTCCTCGTCACCCGCTGGACCGGCACCCCCCACCAGCGCGAGGAAGCCCTTGGGTCCTGGAGGTTCTGGCCCACCGACGCACTGCCCCAGCCGCTCTTCGTGCCGAGCGCCCAGTGCATGACCGCCTGGGACCCCACCCTCCCCCTCGACCACCCACCCGCCCACTTCCAGCCCTACCAACGGCTCGGCCAGCCCTAGCCCGACCGGGCCACCGGAGCCCGCGTGAACCTGGGGCCTTCGAGACCCGCAAGACCACCCTCACCACCTTGGGCGTGCCATGCCCTCGTGCACGCTCCACGACGTGCTTCGCCCGCCGAGCAGCCTTGGGCCTCCAGCCGGTGGAGCAGTCCCAGACGAAGGAGTCGCAATGATCAACGGCTGGACCACGGTCTCGTCGACCGTCCAGTACACGGGAGTCCGGGTGGTGGTGCGCCGGGACTCCGTCCAACGCACCGACCAGAGCATGGGGACGTACGAGTACACCGAGTCCGCCGACGGCGTTCGCGTCGTGGCCCTTGACGCCCGCGGCCGGATCGCCCTGGTGGAGGAGAACGTCTACGTCTGCGGACAACGGCTGCTGATGTGCCCCGGCGGCGGATGCCAGCCCGGCGAAGATCCCCTGTCGGCCGCACGCCGAGAACTCGCTGAGGAAGCGGGGATCCGCGCCTCCGAGGTCGAGCTGCTGACGATGATGTGGCGGATGCCTGCCGGCGCCCGTACCCGCGAGCACCTGTACCTCGCCCGGGGCCTGAGCATCGGCGAGCACCACCGGGATCCGAGCGAGGCCGACATGGAGCTGCGCTGGGTCACCTTGGACGAAGCGGTGACGATGAGCCGCGATGGCCGGATCACCGAGGCCGGCACCCTCGCGGCGATCTTGCTGACCGCGCAGCGCACCACCGCCGGGTCCGCTGTCCCGCCCGCCGCAGCCACCGGCAAGGGCCGGGTAGCAAGCCCGTAACCGCCAACCACCCCGTCCCCGCACACCGACTCCTCCGTCTGGACACCCGTGACACAACCAAAGCCCTCCCTCCTCGCAGTCTTCGCCCACCCCGACGATGAGTCGCTCCTCGCCGGCGGTGTGCTCGCGCAGCACGCCGCCGCCGGTGCCGACACCGCGGTCGTTACCACGACCTGGTCCCCGGAAAGTCGTCGGGCCGCCGAACTCGCCGACGCACTGGCGGTTCTGGGGGCCGGAGAACCTCGGATGCTCGGCTACGCCGACGCTCGCATCCCCGACTCCGCCCGCGGCCGCCCGAGGCTGTGTGACGCCCCCGTCGACGAGGTCGTGGAGATGCTCGTCGGACACATCCGTGCCGTACGGCCACAGCTGGTTTTGACCCATGACTCCTACGGCCAGTTGACCGGTCACCCCGATCATGTCCGCACCCATCAAGCGGCCGCCTTGGCCTTCCACGCCGCGGGCCTGGAACACCAGTACCCGAAGGCGGGTGCCCCTTGGCAGCCTGCCGCCTTGTACGCGGCCACCCACCCGGACTCGGGGGTGGGCGAGCTGGGCGCGTTGCTGTCGCGGGTCGGTAAGAAGGTGCTGTCCGTCCCGGACAGGCACATCACGGCGACGGTCGATGTGAGTGGCTTCCTCACCGAGAAGTGGGCGGCCATTCTCTCCCACCGCAGCGAGGCTGCCCGGGAGCGTCCCCTGCCCGGGATCCTTGCCCGCCTCCCCGCAGACGTACGGGAGTCGATCATCTCAACCGAGTACTACACCCGCCTCGGCGTATCCCCTCGGCATGATGGCCAGCGCGAGCCGAGTCTGGGGGCCGAGGACGCCTCGGTGGTGCGCCCCATCGAGCCGTCCGAGATCATCGGGGAGCGGTGATGCGGCGCTTCATGCGACCAGAGCGCTTGTGGGGCACCGCAGGCGGGCCGGAGGATGACTGGATCAAGCCGCACGTGCTGTGGCTCCCGCAGCACGATCCGCAGGTGATGGCATATTTCGGGTGGCTGCGGGAGGTCGTCACCCGGTTCGACGACGTGATCACACCCATCGCGGACGCGGACCTGCACATGACCGTGCAGTCCGTCCGCCAGTTCAACGCCGACGGTATCCGGGTGGACGAGGAACAGCTGACCGCTGCGGCCGGTCTGGTCCAGGCCCGGCTCGACGATCTGGCTCCGTTCGATATCGAGATCGGGCCTGCACGGGCGTCTGGGTCGGCGGGGATCGTGGAGATCTGGCCCGAGCAGGGGCCGGCAGAACTGAACAGGAGGGTCCGGGCGGGGCTAGAGACGGCGGGGATGGTGCTGCCGCCCGCCGAGGAGCACTTCTGGTGCCACATATCCTGCGGCTACGGGGTGCAGGACACCGACGCCCCGGACCTGGCTGCCCGCTCGGACCGGTTCGCCTCCGAGATCGGAAAGGCCATCCGGCCCGGCGTCCGCGCCTCCGCGACCGTTCGCACGGTGTGGCTGGTGTGGGAGCGGCAGCGGCCGGAACAGAACATCTACACCTTCGAGCGACGGCACGCGCTGCACCTACGGGGCTGACTGGGACCTTGCGCGCTGGCGGGGGCCCGGCGGTTCGCCTGGCCTGGTCGTTTCCTGGCCAGGCAGGCAGTGCCGGGCAGGGCGCGGCGCTAGGGTGACGGCGAGGCGAGCTGGAGGGTCCGCAATGGGGGAACAACCGCACGAGCACGGTTCGGTGAAGGTGCCGGGAGGCCCGCGCGACGCCGACGGGCTCGAGGTGGACGAGGAGCTGCTCGGAGTCCTGATGGGGGCTGCGTACGCGGGCTGCAGGTCGTGCATGGACCGGCTGCTGGGCGAGGTTGCGGCTGATCCGGTCACCCTGGGGCGCCTGGTGGTGGTCGCGCGCCAGGCCGCGCTGCGCGTGCACCAAGCGGAGCTTCCCGGCCACATGACCGATGATGCGGAACACTTCGGGCCGGCTGCCTTGGAGTTCAAGCGGGTGATGCGTGCGGTGACTGCGGCGGAGCCAGTGGCCGAGGTGTGTGAGCAGCTGGGACCGGAGGGACGGCGTGCTGCGGCCGGTGACGCTCTCGACAAGCTGATGGGCATGCTACTGATCGCCCAGGAGGAGGGCTTCGCCCCGGAGCCGGCGTTGTCCGCGCTGTGCTGTGGCTACGCGACGGTGCTGGTGGAGTGGGTGCTCGACACAGCGCCGATGGCCCGCCGTGAGTACGCCGACATGTGGCGCCGCTGGGCATTGCGGCCCTCCGAGGCGAGCCTGCCGGGTACCAGCACCACGGCACTCGCGCTGATGCTGGGGTCGGTGCTCGACCTTCAAGCCCGCCAGGACGGCGTCCCCGCTACGGAGCTGGAGAGCCTGGTCATCAGCCGGGTCCTGTCCGTGCTGCGCGATCCGGAGCAGGCCCGGGCTGCTCTCGCGGGCTTCGTCGCGCCCGAGAGCCAGGACATCGCGGGGGTCACCGTGCCGGTCAAGCGCCTGGCCCGCACCGACGCCGGCTTCCTCGCCGACCTCTGTCTGTTGGCCGCGCACACGATCGATATGAACATGAAGGACTGCCCGTACGGGCTGCGCGAGTCCAACCACGAGTGCACTCTCGGCCACCGGGCCCCGGCCCTTACCCGTACCGCACCGGCCCATGTGGGCGACCCCACCCCGGAAGCGGGTCGGCGCGTCGCCCTGCCCACTGTCGGCTACCACGCCGGGGAGATCACGGAGGACGCTCCCCCAGGTCAGGCCCCCGACCATGTGTGGCAGATCAACGTCGGCCGGATCCTGGTGGAGCGCTGGGATGCCGGGGTCCACCGGTGGAACGAGGCGATCTCCGAGGACTCCTCTATCAGCGAGCCGGCCTACCAGCACGAGACCGGCCTGGAGACCCTGGCGTGCCCGGCCTGCGGCAGCCGCGAGCACTTCCTCGTCGAGGGCCGGTGGGGTGACCCCCTTACCCTGCACTGCCGCTGCGGGGTCACGATCATGTCGCCGAGCGCGGCCGGCCCCGATGACGTAGGTCGGCGCATCCTCAAGCGGCTCATCCTCGCCGCCGCGGACCCCGCCTCCACGGCCCGCCTCCTGATGCCGCCCCTCGCGGAGTACCACGCGCGTGAACAGGAAGCCCGGGGCAGCCGTTGGTACGAGGGCCCGCACGGTGAGGACGTCGCTCTGGTCGAGGCCATCGACCTCACTACCGGCGACGTGGTCACGGCCCTGGAGACGGCACTGAAGCCGCGGCTGCCCGAACGCCACGAGGGCCGGGCCCTGACCCTGCTCCTCCTCCAGGTCCACGCCGCCCTCAGCGAACCGGCCGTCCGCAACAGCAGCGACGGCCACGCCCTGGTCGACACCGTGCACACCCTGGTGGCCGACCTGAAACTGGAGAGCGAAAAGTGGGCTCCCAGCAGGCTCTTGGTCACCGACCGGCTCAAAGCATGGCAGGCCGAGGGCGGGCCCGCAGTGTGGCAGGACGCCTGGACACGCACCGTGGAGATGGCCGAACGCCACTTCGCCCGCTACCGAGTCACCAGCGGACGCATCAGCGACGGATGCGCGGGCCTGACCCTCGCCCTGTACCTGCTGGGCAGCAGCACCCACTCCACGGTCGCCAACATCCGGCTGGAGGACGTCCGCTACCTGCTCGCAGCCGGTGACGAAGCCGGAGACCCTGGTGCCGCGGACTGGTCCACTGTCCCGGAGCGGTGGGAGGCACGACTGAAGGGACTCGGGCACGACCTCGACTCCACCGACGATCCCGTCGCACGGCTCTGGCGGCATCTGCTCACCGAGCACCCCGCCGACGCACTCGGAGACCGCCACGCAACGGCCCTGGCCCTCGGCCTCGGCACCCTGTTCGGCGAGAGGTCCGTGTACCGCATAAGCATCTGACCGCCGGTGCCGGCGAGACCGGCGTTCCCAGTCCCGACAGACCAGCAGGAGCAACTTCCGTGTCCCGTCACGAACAGCACCCCTCGTGGGACGCCGCCGTCCAACGTGCCACCGCCCTGACCTCCGCCCGCACACCCGGCGGGATGGACGAACGCTGCTGGGACGACGTGGCGATCCGCGGGATCCTTGCCGTCACCCTCTACAGCCTGCACCTGCGCAACCGCCAGCCCGTCGGGGACATCCGCTGGCAGCAAGTGCTGTGGCAGCTGCGCGACGACGCCCGGGTAACCGACCTGGCGACCGCCGCCCTCACCAGCGGCGGCCACGACCTGGCTCCAACCGCCGAGCCCGGTGACCCGGTGGCCGGCTGCTGGGCGTGGCTGACCCGTGCGTGGGACACGCGCGCCCCCAAGACACCCGTCATCGACAAGCGAGCCGCGGTGCACGTCCCATCGGACCTGCGCCAGCTCCCGCAGGTTCCGGAGTTGCGGTGGGACGGGATGACGCGCGGGATCGGTAGAGGTCTACCCGACCCCGCCCTGGTTATGAACAGTTCGGGTGTCTCAAGGCCCTCGCTGTCTCACGAGGGCACCGATCCTCGGCCTGGCGTTGTACGACGGGCTAGGATCTTGGGTGTCTCAGAAGTCGCCAACAAGCGTTACTCGTTCGAGACCTGGGAGCTCACGGCATGACCGAAGGACGTCCGGTCGAGTGGGCTCAGTCGGTGGAGCGCTCCGATCAGATCGCGGCTCTGGGCCTCCACCCAGCGGACACGTGGGACGGGCGGGCGATTCGCGGGGTTCTCGCTGTGACGCTCGCGGGTCTGGCCGGGCGGCAGGGGCTGCCCGCTGCAGAGGTAGACATCGGTAGCGTCCTGTGGCACCTCGACCAAGGGCCGGCGATGGTGCGCGAGCTCGCTGACGCGATGGGGCTGTCGGCCGAGGGCGCGCAGCCGGCCGAAGCGGCGTCCGGGTGGGCCTGGTTGATCCGCCGTTGGCCGAACGCGCCTTCTCTGGCCAATAGCGACGGAATGCCCCGAGGGATCGCGCGCGGTTCGTCGGAGCCCGCGGTCGATGTGATCACGCATTGGGCCGCTGCTGCGGCGCAGGACGCGCTTGCTGCCGAGCGGCCGGCGGGCCTGCTGCCACGTACACGGGTACGGGTGGTCGGCGGCGAGGACGAGGGACGCGAAGGCGAGGTAGTCCGTCCGGCCTGGTTGATGGACGACGAGCACCGCACTGTGCTGCCAGGGCCACCGCCGGGCTACGAGGTTGTTCTCGTGGTTCCTGGCCAGGACGGCGGAGTGCGACGGGCGGTGGTGCTCACCTTGGACGGCGAGATCAGGGTGGAGTCCCCGGGGCCGCAGGGCGAGCGCGTGATCATCCGGGCAGGAGACCTCGATCCGCAAAACGCGTAGCCCGACACCGGGTGGCCCGGGCGGCGTCTCCGGGCGCGCTCCCTCAGGCGCGGGGAGGGCGCCGACCCAACGGTCCAGGATGACGACGCGGCTATGCGAACGCTGCTATCGCCCCGGGCACGTAGCTGATGCCCGGGCCGAACTGGACCTCTCCGTCCGCCTGGTGAGCCCACGTGCGTGCGTCAACCCAAGCCTGCGACCGGTTCCACCAGGCGCCGCCATTGACCGCCGGCACTACGCCCGTCAACCGGATCGACTGCTGCAGCAGTCGTCGCTCCCATGCCTTGGCCTCGTCCACGCTTGCGGCGGTCGCCCACCACACCACGGCATCCACCGTGACCATGACCCGGCTGAAGCTCTCCCAGTTGTCGGCCATGTGGGCGGCGTCCGTGCCTTCTTCCTCGACAGAGCGAGTACCGGTGCGGACCCAGCGCATCTCGTCACGCCCCAGCCGCCCCCGCAGGCCGTACCGTCCAGTCGCCCGGCCGGCGTAGTAGATGCCGCCGTTACGGCGAGCGGCCCAGCAGTACACGCCCGGCGCCGCGGGCAGAACAGCGGGCGCGGTGGGATCCAGGGGATCGGCGCAGGCCCATTCCAGTTCGCCTCGGCTCGGCGCGATGACGTCGGTCCGAATCTCCAGTAGCGGCAGCGGAGAGTCGTTGGGTATCGGCATGGCGCTGGACTCTATCTGCCCCCGCTGACAACCCGCGGAGCACGCATGCGGGCCTTCCATCACCCCCGTGGGCGCGGCCCTGTGCATTGGGCGGTATCCATCGTGAAAACTGCAGGTCGGGCGGGCTGGTGTGCGTGGATGTCGGGCCTCCGGCGGTGCGCCACTTGCAGGCCCGGGTCCACCAGGTCCAGACCGGTGAAGAAGGCAGCCAGTTCTTCGTGTGACCGAGATTGAGCAGCCACGCCAACGGCCGCGACTGCGTCAATGCCCCGCTGGAGTGCGGGCCCGAACTCTGATCCGATGTGGGTCACTGAGAGATAACCGCCCGGCGTCAAGCCGTCGAGCAGGTGGTTCACCAGCTGAGCGGGCTTGTCGTCTGAGTAGCCTGTTGCCGCCCGGCATGTGGAGGAAGAAGAATAGGTTCACCACGGACGGCTCTTCGGGCGAGGCCAGGCAGAATCCCGCGCTGAGCGGCTCCACGAGAGGTCGAAAACCTCGGGCGGAATCCGGCGCCGGTTGGGTCACCGTTGATCCGCCGTTCAGCGGTCAGTCTTCACCCGACGCCGAGATGTTCGCCAAAGGAGCCTGGGCCGACTGCGCCGTGCTGGGGGTCGGATCCTTGCCGCTCACAGCATGCCGCGCAGTTCGGGGAAGACCTGATCGGGCGAGCGGTACCGGTTCGTGGACCATTGCCAGTGGTATGTGGCGCTGTTTTGTTCGAGCAGGGCTGCCAGGTAGGAATCGACTGTCCGGGCGTGCGCCGTTCCGCGGTATGTGGCGGTCACCCGCTCCGCGAGGCGGGTGTAGGAGTCGGACAGCGCGTTGACCTGGGTCACGGCCAGGTGCGCCGCCTCGGTGAAGCCGCAGGACTCTCTCTCGCTGATCACGTTGATCAGGTTGAACCTGGTTCCGCCCACGACGACTTCCTTGTGGTAGGAGAAGATGTCGTTCATCAGGGCGCCGATCAGAATAGTGCAGCGCCTGAGTCCGTCGATGTCCGGGTCGTGCAGCAGGCTGTCGGGCAGGACGTAGCCGTCCGCGAACTCGATGAACTCGACTGTGGTGTACATCCCTCCGTCCGATCCACGCGCCGCGATGAATTTGTCCAGGTCCACCACGCCGTCGGTGATGACCGTGTCCAGCGGGTCGGTGGCCGCCCTGAGATGACTTCGTAACGCGCCCGACAGGCGTGCGAACCAGGGCGCGCCTGGGCTCATCCCAAGGATCGTCGTTCGCAGCTCACGGCATGCCTGGTGGACTTTCCGGTCACTGGCCCCGCCGACGCCTCGGCAGAAGAGCTCCAGAGCGTCCTCCATGAGTGCGGCTGCGGCCGTAGTGGCAGGTGTGAGGGCCTCCTCTCCCGGTGAGGTGAAGACCTCGTCCAGGTAGAAGAGCAGATTGTGGAAGACGGTGATCGGCACCAAGTGCTCCACGCTTGCCCGCGGATACAGGAAGTAGCACATGGTCGTGTAGTGCGGGTAAGTCGGATGCCAGATGCCCAGCCGACGGCACTGGTCCTCGGCGATCTCGTCCACCTCGGCCGACCGCGGGTTCACGCGAGCGGGTCCCAGAGGCCTGAGGTCGGAGATACCCAGCAGCTTGTGCTGGGCGGTTCGGATCGTCACGGGTTCTCCCTGTCCACCTGGACCGTCAAGATCCAAGTGTCTGTGGTGTCCAACATCCGGGTCACTGACTACGCCGTCTCACGCGCAACGACTCTCGTCGCCTGGGCTACTTGTCTCGCTGGGCCACCAGTTGAGTCAGGCGCAGTAACTGTTCGGCTGCCTCTGGGTCCGGCTGGATTGCGCGCAGGTGGGATGCCGCGGCTTCCAAGCGCATCTCCGTTTCTCTGACGGCCCATCGCCGGCCTCCGGCCTCCTCGACGAGTTCGGCAGCGCGCGCGACCTGGTCGTTTTCGAGTGTCCCGCGGTGCAGATACAGCCGAGCCAGCTCCTCAGCAGCAGCGCTCTCATGCATCAAGGCAGCAACCACAGGAAGAGACTTCTTGTGGTGGAGCAGATCCGAGCCAGCCGGTTTCCCCGTCAGCTGAGGGTCGCCCCAGATGCCCAGAAGGTCGTCGACCAGCTGGAATGCCAAACCAAGGTCTCGGCCGAAACGTTTCAGCAACTCGATCCGGGAGCGTTCGCCGCCGCCGAATAGAGCACCGAGCCCGCATGCGCACGCCAGCAACGAGGCCGTCTTCCCCGAGGCCATCGCCAGGCACTCGCGCAATGTGACATCGTCACGCTTCTCGAACGCCAGGTCCTGCGCCTGCCCCTCGACTAGCTCGAAGACCGCAGCCAAGAGCACGGGCAGACCCCGCTCCGGGCACTCGGCACCACCTGAGGTGGCCTGCGCGTCGGCCTCAGACAGTACGGAGAAGGCCAGGGACAGCATGGCGTCCCCGGTCAGAATTGCCTCGGCTGAACCGAACGCTGCCCATGCTGCAGTACGGCCGCGCCGAGTCCGGTCCCCGTCCATGACGTCGTCGTGCAAGAGCGAGAAGTTGTGCACCAACTCCACGGCAACAGCAGCTGGGACCGCCGCAGTCACGGAACCGCCGACAGCGCGCGCGGCCAAAAGCACCAGCGCCGCGCGTATCGCCTTTCCGCCATCCCCGTCAACAGGCCGCCCGTGCTCATCCCACCAACCGAGGTGATAGCCGGCTATGTGCCGCACCGGTCCCGGCAGCCGATCCACCGCGCTACGCAGCGCAGGCCCGACCAGATCCTGCGCCTCAGTGAGACAAGACAGACGAGCCGCCGGAGCCACGGTCAGCACATCCACCGACCCCGGATCGACAGGGCCAACGAGAAGCCCGAGGCTCCCGGCAGCCAGAGAACCCGAGAACCCTGATTCGGACACTGAACCTCCACGTTGGTCTGCTTCCTCCCGCTCGGATACGCCGCTCGTCACCAAGCTGGCTCCGACGGTGAGGTGTTGGTCAAGCCCACGTGGGCTACCCAGACGGGTTACGCCTGAACCTCGCAATTCCTACTTGCTCGCCGGAGCGACTGATCGCCATGTCCCATGAGACACAGCGAATTCTGGAGAACGACGGCTTCCGCTGCCTGGCGTTGGGCGCCCAACCGCCCGCGCTGCAGCCGACGGAGGTCACCCGTCACCTCGCCGGACAGCGGGTGGCGTCGGTCGTGGTGCCGACAGGACCGTCGGCGCGACCTGGAGGAGCGCGCCGACGGCGAGGACGGTCGGCACGTCCAGGACGAGAGCGAGCGTGCCGGCGGTCGCGGCGGCCAGCGGTGTAGGGTCCGCAGTTTCGTGAGCACGGACTCCAGCGACAACGTCGGAATCCGCGCGCGATGAGCACTGATTGTGTTGGTGGATCGTGAGCAGAACGTCGTCGGCAGCCCCCCCGGCTGGTCACTCTGGGTAGCGGAGCCGCCTTCGATCTCCCAGGCGTGGGCCATCGGTTTTGCGGATGGCCGCGTTGGGTAGCAAGATCCGGACGGCGGAACCATTCACCTGAGCACCTGGCCGGGTGCTCAGGACAGAGTCCTGGTGTGGTGGGGGCAGATGAAGACTCAGAAGCCGCAGATCTGTGCCTCCTTTAGCCCCGTCTTGCCCGCCAAGCACCGGGCGCCTCACCAGCGGAGGCCCTGTTAGTCCCCGTTGACCGAGCCACCAGGCAGACCAACCTGCTGTCGCTTACGGTCGGCGTGGCGATGCGCGGGCTTTCTCCGGCGTGACCTCCAGCTCGGCGGCCTCACCCCGTACCAGTGGTTTAGTGCACCGGTGAGTAACAAGGGGTGACGGTAGGTCAGGTCGGCGATACGTCTGAAGTTGGGGTTTTCGCAGGCTGTAGGGGGTTCCTGATGACCGCACGGCGTCCCTGTCCGCCCGCACCGGGGCCGCTGGAGGAGTACGCGGCCCGGTTTGACGACCTGTTGGTCTCTCTCGCCCAGCGGCGCGGCTTCCGCGAGTACCTGACCGGGCCGCTGGCCCCACGGGACCGAAACAAGACGCTGACCTGCCTGGCTGTTGCCGAACCGGTAGCCGGAGCCCAGAATCCGGCTGTCCAGCGGCTGCAGTTCTTCCTGTCCGAGTCCACCTGGAAGCACGACAGGATCAACGACCGGCGCGTCGAGCTGCTGCTGGCAGACCGTGCCACCGCCCCGCACGACCAGGGCGTGCTGGTCATCGACGACTCCGGGGATCGCAAGGCCGGCACCGCCACCGCTCGAGTGGGACGTCAGTGGCTGGGCCGCTACGGCAAGACCGACAACGGCATCGTCACGGTGACCACGGTCTGTGCCGACGCCCGCCTGTACTACCCACTGCACGCCGTCCCCTACCCGCCCGCCCACCACTTCCCCAAGAAGCGCAACGACCCCGACTTCCAGACCAAGCCCGCACTCGCCACCACGCTCGCCCGCCGGGCCCACGATGCCGGGGTGCCGTTCCGGGCGGTGGTCGCCGACTGCGGCTACGGAGACAACGACGAGTTCCGCCACACCCTGCGCGAGGCCGGCCTGCCCTTCGTCATGGCCCTCAAGCCCCACCGCGGCCGCCCGAGAAACGGGACCGGCCCAAGAGGGGGCCCACACCGCCCCCACCAGCCCCAACCGGCCTGCTGGCCCAAGGCCATCCGTGACGTCCGGGCCTGGCTCGACCCCTGGATCGCCCTCCAACGCTGCTGGCGAGCCTGGACCAACGCACCACCGCCACCCGAACTCCAAGCCCTGATCGACGCCGTCGGCACCGGCCACGCCCTTGATCTCTACTCCCCGGTTTAACAAACCACCGGTACAGCCATCGGACTGTCAGGGTGAGAAGGGCTGTGTGTCATGAGAACCAGGGGTCCGGCCCGGTACAGAATCCCCCAGGGTGACGGTTCGGCCGAAGCGCACGACGCGGAACACCGCCTTCACGATGCCCATCCAGCGCCACAGAGATGGAGCGCGTCCGTCAACCGTCGGGCCAGGCTCCCCCGATCCATCCCAGTGACTACGCGAAGCTGACGAAAGAAGTTACACCTGATGGCCGCTTCCTCCGCACCCACCGCGCCTGGCCGGCTGCCCTTCCTCGGACATGCCCACCACCTGGCCCGGCAGCCACTGCTCTTCATGGAATCACTGCGTGAACAGGGCCCCCTCGTGCGCGTCTTCCTCGGACCCACCCCGACATATGTGGTCACTGATCCGGCCCTGACCCGCAAGGTCCTGGTCACGGACGCCAAGGACTACCCAAAAGGGGGAAGCCTCATAGAAGGGTTGCGCGCCTTCATGGGCGATGGGGTGGGAACCATCCCGGACGACCAGGCCCACCTGAGCAACCGCAGGCTGATGCAGCCCATGTTCAACAAGGCGCACATCGCCACCCGCGGTGAGGCCATGATCAGGGCAGCGCGGGGGCTCGTCGGCTCCTGGGCTGAGGGGGTGGCTCAGGAGAACGTGGTCGACGAGATGAGCGAGCTCGCGCTGCGTATGTTCCTGGCAGCGTTGTTCGGTGCTGATATTCCCCCCCACGTGCAGCGTGAACTCGTCCGGCTTGTGCCCCTCGTGTTTGACGGCGTCGGTCGGTATGCGGTCTTGCCCCCTTGGTTCACCCGCTTGCCACTGCCCGTCAACACCAGGCATGTCCGTCACATGACCCGCCTGCGCGAATTGATCGGCGAGATCATCGAGCTGAACCAGGGGACAAACCATGTGGCACCCGGGTGCCCGCATGCCGCCTCGCAGGAGCCGGGCGGGCTGTTCTCCACGTTGCTCACAGCCCATCACCCGCAGACCGGTCCGATCTCGCAGAGGCAGTTGCAGGACGAGCTCATCACCCTGCTGGCCGGCGCGATCGAGACCAGCGCCATCGGTACGTCCTGGACCCTCTTCGAGCTCATCCGGCACCCCGAGGTCCAGCAGCGGGTACGCGAGGAAATCACGAACGTATGCGGCGCCCGACCGATGCGCTACGAGGATCTTGACCACCTTCCCTACAGCCGCCGCGTGCTCCAGGAGGTCATCCGGCTGTACGGGTTCGGCTGGCTTATCACTCGTGTCACCGCCCGAACTGTCACACTCGGCGGACACGTCCTCCCTGAAGGCGCCACCGTCGGATACAGCCCTTACCTCCTCCAGCGCGATCCCGCAGTGTTTCCGGAACCGGACCGGTTCGACCCCGAACGGTGGACCGAGGAGCGGAAGACCGCCGCCATGCGCATCGCCTACGTCCCCTTCGGGGCCGGCCGTCGCAACTGCATCGGGGAGAACCTCGCCTGGGCACAGCTGTTGATCACGCTCGGGGCAATCGTGCAGACCTGGCAGCAACTCGACCTCGTTGCGCCGTCACCCCGCCCGAAGGCCACCATCGTCGTCGTCCCGGACCACTTCTCGATCATCCCCCGCAGGCGTACCTCTCCTACGCAAGACCTGCCTGACGAAATGGGTGGCTGACGAATTAGGCCGTCCCGCCTGTCAGGGCCTCGTCACGAAGTCGACTTGATCGGGTTCGCCCCAACTGACCGTGCTGAGCGGGTGGGTGGGGATACGCAGCAGGCACGGCTGCCAGTGATCACGTGAGTGTCTACGTCCCATGATCCTGTTCATAGCCTCTTGGTCTCAGTACGTGCTCGGGCCTTCGCGGACGTTCCGGCCATCGCGCGCCCTCCCCTGATCTCACTCCCTCCAGGGTCCGGTGGCGGGGAGAACGGCCACCCGGCTCTGGCCGCGTGCTCTCCTTCTCCTTCAGCTCCCGGTTCTCGAAGTACAAGTTGGCGGTAACCGTGGCGAGCGCGTCCAGCTTGCCCTGCAGCTCGTTGGCTTTGGCCTTGGTCTCGCGGAGTTGCTTGCGCAGCTCCGCGATCGTCTCGTCGCGCTGCACTTCACCGGGGGTGCGTCGGACAGGACGGGCGACCTTGGCGTTCCACTCGCCCAGGATCTCCTCGGCGCGGTGGACGGTCGCATGGCTGACCCTTGCCTCGCGGGCGAGGTTCTCCTTGGTGAGGGAGCCGTCGGTGTGCAGGGGCTCGCCGGCCAGCAGGCGGGCCATCGCTTCGCGGAGCTTGGTCTCGGTCGCGGCGGATACGGGCATCAGACGTTGTCCTTCAGCTTGTCGAACTGTGCGGTGCCCGTACGGACGTCGGCGAGCCGGACCAGGGCTTGCTCCCGCAACGGCTTCGACAGTTTCGTCTTGAGTAGTCGTACGAGGTCGACCTCCTCCAGTCGCCAGATCCGCTCGTGCGCGAGGGTGAGGACGGAGTTGCGGCAGCGGGAGGGCTGGCAGGCGCCCAGGAGCGGGGCCTGTCCCCGCTGCTCCTTCGGGAGCTGGTTTTGGCACTGGGCGGTCGGCGCGTGCCACAGTCAGTGGTTGATGCTGCCGAGGTGGAGGTTGGCGAACTCGTCGCGTAGCAGGGTGATCTCGAGCCGGTCGTCGGCGAAGAGCAGCGCCGAGGACCTCGCGGAGATCCTCGGCCGGGCATCCGACGCCACAGTCGTGCCCGAGTCTCTCCGCTCTCAGATCGCCGCAGCCCATGCGCATCACCACCTGGAGCTCGACCGCCAGGCCCGCCCCGCCCCGGACCGGGTTTCCTGACAGGTCTTCCACCACTGGTATCAGCTCACCGAGTACTACGCGGACGACCAGCGCGTCGACCTCTTCGAGATCGTCGTCACCCGCCATCTGAACGACTCGGAGCCCGTCCACCACCTAACCCTCAGCGAGGACAAACTGCCGGGCCTGATCTCCCGGTACACAGCGAAGGGCTGAGTCCGGTCCGGGCCTTCGGCCCGGCGGACTACCCGGGACAGGCCTCGCTCGTCGGCCAGGCCACCCCGCCCCGTGCTCCGGAACGCCTGATACGGACGGCTTCTGGCTGGCAGACTCACAATCGGCAGCAAGAGCGACCAAGTTCAAGGGGGATCGGTGGGCACTCTCACCAGCGGACACCGCCTGAGGGTGGCTGCGTACCACCAGCTCCCGCTTCTGCCGAGCTGGCATCCCTGCCACAAACCGCACGGCCACGACTACGACCTGGAGATCGAGTTGAGGGCACCGAGAGAACTCGTGACGGACGACGTCACCCGTGACCTCCGTGTCGCCACCGGCACACTAGCGGGCGCGCACGGCCCACTCCACATGCAGGAACTCGGCTCCCTCGACGGCATGGACAGGCTTCGGTCGGATTCCGCCGCACTCGCATCGTGGGTGCACCAATGGGCCTCCGATCAGCTCCCCGACGGGCTCGGGGACTACCTCCTCGTGCGGGTGCAAGCACCGGCAGTCGAACGCGTTGCCGCCGTTCACCACGGCCCCCTCGCTGCCGAATCAAGTACAACGGACGGCTAGAGCGCTGGATGAGGGTGCCGGCCTCGCGGACGCGGCCGAGCACCACCCCGCCCACAGCACCCCTGGTCGGTCGGTATCGAGCAGCACAGCCCAGCACCAGTTCTGCGGAGGATCGCAACGTTGGACGCGTATCCACGGCACCTCCGCTCGCGCCGCAGCCCCCGCGCGGGCCTGAGCCCTTGCTACGGTCGTGGACTTGCCGAGGAGGTTCGATGGTCGGTTCTGTACCTGCTGCCGTGGACTTGCGCAGCCAGCCCGTTGAAGAGGTGCTGATCCGGGTTGAGCAGGGCCTGAACGTGCCCCTGAACCGGGACACCTTGGTGCGTAAGCGCCGCTCCCTCGGGGCCCGTACGGAGCGAGGGACCTGGGTTCGGATCGAGCGCCGGGGCTTTGACCGGATCGGCCAGCAGGGCTGGAACGGCACCGAGGCTGCCGCGGTGCTGCATGGGGTCCTGATGCCCCAGTGGCATCAGGGAGTGTCGTGGCGGGAGACCGGCGAGCCGGTGATGTGGCGGGCCGACGAGCTGGAGCTGATCGCTGCGCAGCCGGTCGGCAAGGGCGCCCTCCTACGTGAGGATCCTGCGCTTCCCGAAGCCTGGTGGGCTGGGCTGAACGGCTCGCTGGATGCCCTTTCCTCGCAGCAGACGTACCGGGTCGCTACCCCGGACACGGAGCGGATCACGCAGGAGCTGGTCACCAGGAAGCTGGGCGAGGTGTTCTCCGCGGTGACGGACACCACCGTCGGAAGATGGGTTCCGGCTCACGGAGATCTGACGTGGGCGAACGTGATGGGGCCGGAGTTCTGCCTCATCGACTGGGAGGACTGGGGCATGGCCCCCCGCGGCCTGGACGCGGCGACGCTCTGGGGGAACGCGCTGGCCGTCCCGGACCTCGCCAACCGGGTCTACCGCGAGCGGCAGGCGGAGCTGGAGAACCGGGACGGCAAGCTGATGACGCTCTTCTTCCTGTCGAAGATCGTGGGCCCTCACGCGTACGAGGACGATCCCCTGCTGATGCCGGCACGGCGAGAGGCGGCACGGCTAGTGAATGATCTTCAGTCGTGACGCTGCCGCCTCAGGTGCCGTAAGTACCGGTCGACGGCTTGCTCGTCGACGGTGAGGTGCAGGGCCTCGGCCAGCTCTCGCAGATGGACTGGGTTGTCCGTGCCGACAGCTACGGCGTCCACAGCGGGCACGCGGAAGGCGACACGGAACGCGGCCTGTGTCCTGCTGTGCCTGTCGCGGGCACCGTGCAGGAACGGGCGCGGGTCGAAGGCCTCCCACACGGGCTGCGTAGGGCTCCCGCCGAAGGGGCTCATGCCCCAGGCAGTCGCCGGTTTCCACATCTCGCGCACCACCTCGGCGGCGTCGAGGACTTCGACTCCGACGAGCAGGCCAGCCCGCACCATCAGGGTCTCTGGGCGGGGCAGCCGGCCGAGGTCGATGACGGACAGGGAGCGGGGGTCCCACGACGACACCCCCCACGTCCGGCACAGCCCCTGTTCCACCGCCGTCTCCAGGACGGCGCACGCCGCGGCAAGGCGATCGGCGAGGATGCCCGTGGGTGCGCCGGTCAGGCTCTGCTCGGGGTTGTGCAGGAACACCAGGTCCGGCTCCCGTCCAAGATCCCGTACGGCCAGCTCGACGCCCCTTCGCAAACGGGCCGGGTCAAGGGAGTGTCCGAGGCCTGGGAAGTAGCCGACCTTCGTGGAGATCGCGAACTTCGACAGCAAGTCGCCGGCGGTCCTGGCGAGCGTCTGGTGGGAAAGGTGCCCGTGGTACGGGGCGGCGGTGTCGAGTGCGTCCACTCCGAGGTCGAGCGCCGCGGTCAGGATGTCGCGGCGGTGACCAGACCGGTGTAGCCCGAGGACAAGTCGGAGGTCAGCTCCGTGCACACTTCCTCCTTGACCAGGATCTCGGCGAGCTGGGCGACATCGACGCCGGTCGTCGCGGCGGCATCGGCGATACGGACGGGGTGACCACTGAGCAGCAGTGTCAGGGCGGGGTACGCCTTCGCCGCGAAGGTGATCTTCTTGCCCGCGGCCAGGACGTCCACGGCGTGCTCGTGTCGCTCGATGACCGGTTCGAAGTCCGTCACGCACACGATGGCTTCGGGCCGGCCGAACAGGCCGACGGCGGGGAGATGCCGGGCTGCGCGGCGCTCTCGTTCTCGGGCGTCGAGGAAGTCCTGCGGGCTCAGCTCCCCGGCCATCCGGGCCACGGCCTGGGCCAGGGCGCGCTGCTGGTGCTCCCACCCTTCAGGGGTGTTCCAGCGATCGAGGTCGCGGCGGAAGAGCTCCTGCGCACGGGCCTGGTCCGCGAGCCACGCCAGCCAGTTCGCCCCAACGCGCTTCACGATGCCGAAGGTGGCGTGGAGGCTGTATCCCTCGCCTTGGTCGCCGCGGGTGGCCTGGTGCCAGAAGCCGCGCGGGATGTGCATGACGTCGCCGGCCCGCAGGGTTCCCTGCCAGACGATCTCTTCGCTGGGCTCGGCGTTGGGGGCGGAGTCCCGGTACATGGGAGCCGGGCGCGACGCACCGCGTACGTCCCAGGTCTTCTGTCCGGCGAGCTGGATGATCAGGGTGTCGTGGTCGTCCCAGTGGAGGTTGAAGCCGCTTGCGTCATTGGTGGTGAGGTAGGCGTTGGCCTGGACGAGTTCACGGGCCCACCACTGCAGGGCGCGGCAGGTGGCCTCCATGGTCGGGTCGAAAAAGTCGATCTCGTCCAGGACCATCGTGCAGCCCTCCCGCATCAGGGCGCCGACGCGGTGCATGTCGGCCATGGGGATGGCCTGGCCTCGGCGGGTGACGGCGGGTTCGATGTAGCGGCCGGGGTGGAGCTCGGAACCGTTCTGGAAGATGCGGAACTGGGGGGTGTTGACGCTGCGGCGCATGACGAGGTCGAGGAGGCGCTGCGGGTTAAGGAGGCGGTCGAGCAGGTCGAGGTCTTCGATCGTGCCGCGGGCGAAGCCGGTGCCGAGCAGGGCTGAGCCGGTCCAGCCCAAGGCCTTCTCCAGCGCGGTGACGAAGCGGTGGTCCATGTCTTCCTCCGGTCCTGTGTCACGGGAGCGAGGGCGGGGGCCCACCGGTGGTGACGGGCCCCCGCTTTGTGCCGTGCGCCTGGGAAAGGTGTTACTCCTGGGGGAGGTTGAGGCCGTCGCGGTTCTCGCCGTCGTCGCCCGTAGACGTTCCGGTGGAGTCGGATTCGGCAGCGGCGGCGGTGAAGCGATCCTGGATCTTGATGAGGCTCTCGACGCCGATGAGCAGCTCGTCCTGTGCCTGTGCCATTGGGTGTCCCCCTTTTCCCGTGGTTGCCGGAGCCGGCGGTAGCCGGTCCCGGCCTGTCGGATGGAGAGTGCCTCCGCCCTGCCTGCCGAGGCCGAGGCGGATCAGGGGCTCCGAAGGCAGGCGCCCTCCCGGTGCAGGTTTGCTCCGGGCTGACGAGTACACCGCCAACACACCCCACTCGAACAGGTGTCGGACGTTGTCCCGGTGTTGTCCCGGCGGGGTTGTCGATACCGTGGGACGCTTCGGCGAAGGGCAGGGAACGTGGACGTACTGATCGGCCATCCGCTGACCTACGCCCGGGAACTGCGCGGCTGGTCCCAGACCGACCTGGTCGCCCAGATGCGCAAGGCAGCCGCGAGCCGACCGGAAGGCCTGCGGACCGGCGCCGACAAGACGGCGGTCAGCAGGTGGGAGAACTGGCGCAAGACACCCAGCGCCGAATCCCAGCTGCTCATCGCCGAAGCCTTCGGCGTCCCGCCCGCGGATCTCGACCTCTACCCGTGGCCGCACTGGCTACCCGGCCGGGCGGACCTCTTACCCCTCGGCTCGGCGTACACCGTCCGGGCCCTCCGAGAAGCACAGAGAGCATCCATGGAACGCCGCAACTTCATGGCCTTCAGCGCGGTCGCGCTGTCGGGGCTGTCCGCCCAGTGGGCGAGCCTCGAACCGGACCGCCTCACGAGCTCACTCGACGGACGGCCTGTGGACACCGAGCTCGTGGACTGGCTGGAGACGACCGCCGCCGGCCTCACCTCACTGCCCACCGAACGCCGTCAGCACACCGTCAAGCTGATGGACGCCCACCTCGACACGGTCACCGACCTGCTCGAAGGCGGCCGCTATCCCCAGCACCTCGGCATCCGGCTCCACGCTCTCGCGGCCCGCCTGGCCAGCACATGCGGCTGGTACCGCTTCGACCAGGGAAAACACCATGCCGCCGGCGTCTACTGGAACGCGGCCCTCACCAACGCCCACGCAGCCGACGACCGCGACGCCGGAGCCGGCGTACTTGCCGACTTCGCGTACCAATCGATCTGGGTCGGCCGCCCCCATGCGGCCGTCGATCCCCTCACCGATGCCCTCACCCGCACGTCCCACCCGGCCGCACGTTCCCTCCTGCACCTGCGCCGGGCCCGGGCATACGCAGCCGCCGGAGCCCGCGCCGAGTGCTACCGAGACCTGACCGCGGCGGAGACGGCCATCACCACGGACACCGGCACCCCTCCGCCCTCCTGGTGCTCCTGGATGAGTCCGGCGGACCTGTCCGTCGACGCGGGGCAGTGCCTTCTCGACCTTGGTAACGCCCGCGAAGCGCACGCCCGGATCGACGAAGGCCTGGCCCTGCTCCCCACCAGCCGTGACAAGACCCGCGCAGTGTTCCTCCTCAGCCAGGGGCGCTCCTTGGTCAAGGTCGGTGAGATCGAGCAGGCCTCCGCAGTCGCCACCCAGTCCCTCGACCTCGCAGAACGCATTGGCGCCGACCGGTGCGTGGCCCTCGTTAGGGAGATGGCACACGACTTCGCCCCGTACCGAGCCGAGGCCGGCGTCGATGAACTCCTCGAACGCCTGCGCTCCGCATAATCATGACGCCCTCGCAAAGGGGATCTACGTAGGGACTCCAGAGGGTGAATCCCTGCACACCGCAGTGCGGCTGGGAGCGGAGGGCGTCCTGCTCCTTCCTGGCCTGGGTAAGTTCGGGTGACGAGGGGTGCGGTCCTGGCCTGGATAGCTGGAAATGAGCCTCGCCCCGGGTGATCTGAGCGTTCCGGCCAGACCAGGCGGCTGCTGGTGGTCTGGCCGCTCGCACCGGGCCAACAAGGGCACCGCTCGGGCCGCGCGCACGGGGCCTTCGCGGGGTACCCGTACGCCGTTCCGCGCCTCGAACGCCCACGGAGGGCCTGGACGTCACCCCGGCTTTCTGCGGTCTCGACCCTGCACCCCGGTACAAACAACCGCCCTGAAGATGGCTTCTCCTGCTCCGCGCTCTCCACTATGGGCGCCATTCGCCCGAGGCCAAAGGATCCGATCTCCAATGCTTGCCAAATTGGATCAAGCACATCCGGATATTTGATCTTGGGGTATTCGATCTTGCCGTCCAGATGATGCAGCTATTGCCCTTAGGTGACCTTCACAACACGCCTGAACTGTAGGGCTCACCCTTTCCCCCTTGTAAGATCCAACATGGCAGGACGCACCGCCCGGCCCCCGCACCCCTGCAAGTGCGAGCCTCTGGCTGCCAGCGCCCCCGTGCGTAAATCGAGATCGGGGCTCGACAGCGGACACCTCAGTGGCACTTCAAGGGAGTGACTATGCGTTGGCGTCGGAATGGTTCTCGGCGCGCCCTCGTGAGGGAATGCGAGAGGCTACTCACGGACCTTCCCATCCCTGTTCCATTCAGCGTCGAGGCGCTGGTGCGAAACATGGAACGCGCGCTGGGTCGCCAGATCCGCCTGGTGCCTCTGGATGATCCCGATGGAGGCCTGGGCACGGCGTGTGGCCTTCGGGTTAAAGCGCCAGAGTTCACGATTGTCCTCTACCGCCGCCGTTCGAGCCGCAACCAGACCGAACACATCATCCTTCATGAGCTCGCACATGAGTGGCTAGACCACGGCACCACCCTGACGACTGCCGAGATAGAGCGATACGTACCGGAACACATCCGCGAGGAAGTTGTTCGGCGTTTCCCGACGGCGCTGGTCCAAGGCCGCGTCAATTTCGACAGCCCCGAGGAAAAACAGGCGGAGCTTTCGGCTTCGCTGATCAAGAGGCTGGCGCGTCGCCAGTCATCGATCGGCGGCGACGACATGGTCAGTCTCCTCGAGTCCTCACTTTCCCATCCCGTCGCTCCACCTCTGCGCCGACGCCGGCCATAAGCGCCCGGTGATCACAGAGCATGGAGCCCAGGCTTTGTGATGGCCGCCGCGCGTTCCACCCACTGTCAATCGCGACTGCGGCCAACCAGCCTTCCAGGGCTGGCGCGCGCCCAGCCGGCCCGTAGATATGCGTTGGTTACGTGCTCGACTTCTTCAAATACCTAACTGCAGCAGTAATGACCATTATTGCCGTATGGCGATTCCCGGCAGTTCGGTACGCCGATGCCCATCGCCGGGCCCTCTGGGGCGGCTACGCCGGGTTCGCCGTGGCGCTTTGGCTCTACACGCCGGTAGTAATGCAGGCGGTGGAACGGGTCCCTGTCGTCGATCTGAGTGCCCTGCTCCGGCACTTCGCCAGCACGGCGGCCATCCTTGCGGCCTTGACGTATGTTGCGACCAGCTACGGGAAGAGCTCTGAGGCCGTCGTGCCTCGACATGTCGCGGTATCACGCTGGATCGCCCGCGCATCCTATAGAGCAGGCGCGGTAGGCGTGACCTTGCTGACGGTCCTATTCTTCACCGTGGTGGACCGCGCCAAGCCGAGTCAAAGTTTCCTCATCGATCACGCTGGACAATGGGGTGCCGCGGTCTACATGACCGTTTTCTACTTCTTCCCGCTGGTCACAACTGCGGTTTGCGGATACCAGTGGACGAGGGCGGCACCTCAGGCCGAGAGCACCAGCATGCGCGTCGGGCTGGGCTTGATGGGTTTCTCGATGTGGATGGGTCTGGCCCACACCATGGCCCGTGTTGCCATTCTCTGGGTCGCGGTGGCGTTCCCCCTGAGTACCTCCACGGTTGAGTTCCTCGTGGATGCAACGGCAGTATGGATGAACGTGCTGTTCCTGATCGTTGCGGCCGGCGCAAGCATCCCCACCACTCAAGCGGCCGCTGTTCGCTGGAAGACCTGGCGCACCCTCTACAAGATCTATCCACTCTGGTTCAGTCTGGTGGAGGCGTTTCCTGGGACCAGTCTCTACCCGCCGGGGTCTCGCCTCGCAGAACTCGTCCACATGCGCGTTCCCAGCGATGTTCGACTGGATCGCTGGACTCAGGACATTGCCGACGCCTGCGAAAAGCTTCGATATTATGCGCCGAAGGAACTGCTGTTCATCGCAGAGGACAGAACTGTCTCGCATGCCGACCCAGAGCCTGCCGCAGAAGCCTATTGGATCAAGGCCGCGCTCCAGGCTGCCGCGACAGGCCAATCCAGCAGATACGCCACTTCCCCTTTGAAGCCGAAGCCGTTCGTTGACACCGATAGCGAAGCAGCTTGGCTAACGCGAGTAAGTGCCGTCTACTCGCAGATATCGACGGGCCAGGCTCGAACTCTTCTGGAGCACTCGGCACAGATAGAAGCCGAGCCCAAATCAGTAACCGATCTTGAGCGCGGCATCGTTAGTGACATTCGGCACTGACTGCCGTATGGGCGTGGCTGGTACCGTTGGTGCTGCGGACTGTTCGGCCTTGCTCCGCCTCGTAAGTTCACCCGGGCCTGGGACGTGCAGATGATGCCGTCGCCCTATGCAGCCGGGTCCGTGACGCTATCCGGTCTGGAAGGCGTCCAAAGCCTCAGCAATGGAGTTCCCGCATGTCCAACCGTACCGGCCTCATCCTCGATTTCGGAGGCGTGCTCACCACCCCCCTGCTGCCTGTCGTGTTGGCCTTCGAGCAGCGTGAAGGGCTGCCCCAGGGTGCGTGCATCTCTGCGCTGTACCAGGACGAAGAGGGTGTCCGGGTGACCAGTGACCTGGAGCGTGGAGCGGTCAGCCAGACCGAGTGGAACGAGATCGCGGGCAAGAAGCTGGGCGTGTCCCCCGACAACCTGATGGGCAGGATCTTCGGCGGCCTGCGCCCCGAACCTCTGCTGATCAACGCGGCCGCGGCCGCACGGCGCGCCGGGATCAAGGTGGGCATCCTGTCCAACAGCGTGGGCCTTGCCCCGTGGGACCTGTACGACGGCTACGAGCTTGAGACCCTGTACGACGCTGTGGTGATCTCCGAGCACTACCAGATGCGTAAGCCCGACCCGGCGCTCTTCGAAGCCACCCTCAAGGTCATGGACCTGTCCGCCGAGCAGTGCGTCTTTGTCGACGACACCGAGGCGTACGTCACGGCAGCAGAGAAGCTCGGCCTCGCAGGAGTGCACAACAAGGACCCCAAGCAGACGGTGGCAGATCTCTCGGACCTGCTCGGCGTGGACCTCACCGCGGCGCCGTAGCGAGGCGTCGGCGCGCGTCGGGGACACCAAGGCGCTCCACCCACCCGAGGTCCCGTTTGGGGCGCTCGAGCAAACCCTTACGAACGGCCGCGGGGCTACGGCGTTGCACCGGATAAACGGTGCGGCACCGTAGCCCCGTTCTTCGTTGCCGCCCGGCGGCCGACAAGCTCTGCCCCTACGCGCAACCAGCGGTCAACACTGGGCGCGAAGAGCGCGGGTTCTACAGAGCCCGGCCCATACCGCTGAGCCGTCTCGCACGAATCCCCGGCAGGCCTACAAGCAGGCCGCGTCACTCCCCGCCCGGCACGTCCGGCAGCTTGTCCTTCAGCTCTCCGACAAGATTGTTAATCGTGGCCATCATTTCGGCGGACAGTCCCAGGCTGTTACCGCGGGCGGCCAGGCCGAGGATCTGCCCTCGGTGGATCGAGCCGATGAAACGGAACGCTTCCAGCAGCTGCCGGGCCTCGGGACCGAGTTCCGCATCGTCCTGGAACAGGGCCGCATCGACCTGGAGGGCGTGCGCTAGCCCGGCTCGCACTACGTCGGAGGCATCGGCAGTGGCGCCCGTCCGAAGCGCGACGATGTCGCCGGCGGTGACGGTGGCCGCGCCCGCATGCTCGTTGACGGCGCGTGCGATTTCCTCGTCGGATGGGGCTTCCTGGCCCACGTACCCGTGCTGCAGGAGAAAGTTGATCTTTTCCTCGATCGTCCTGGGCCCGGACGCCTGCTCATCACGGGACGGCACTCGGACGCCAAAGGAGCGGTCCTGCGCGGCCAGCAGCTCGCCTTCGGTTACTCCGTAGGCCTTGGCGAGTGGCTTCACGTAGGCATCGCTGAGCCGGCGCCGGCCGGACTCCGCGTTGCCCAGCGGCGCAAGACTGGCATTGATCATCTCGGCGGCCTGCGCGTGGCTGAGGCCGGCGTCGCAGCGCAGGAGCTGCAGGTCCGGTGGGCCGTCGTGAGGGAAGAGGTCATCGAGCGGCGTGTGCAGCGCCTCGGCGATGGCGGGAAGCTTCTCGCCCTTGGGGAAGTCCTGGCCGTTTTCCCATCGCGAGACGGCAGGGCCACTAACGCCCACCATGTTGCCCAGCTGCTGCTGGCTGAGGTCTCTGCCACGCCGGACAGCACGTATGCGGGCGCCGTCGATTTGGCGTGGGGGCACTTGGGACTCCTGCATTGACTGTCTAGGCGATCTGAGCGGCGTCTAGAGCACTGTAATGGACGGCTTGATACATCCGCTCAACTAACGTACTTTTCTGTATCGCACCTGGTGTTCGGGGGCGCCGCGTCTCTCTATGGTGCCAGCCCTTCCGCCGTGTGCGCCTCCCGGCCTCACACAAAGCGACATCGGCCCTGGTCAGGGCCGCGCCACGACCTGTGAGGAGTTCTAGAGCAAGGTCTAGGTCTTTCGGCAGGCTCTGCGTATGTTCGTCGTCCCCAGCGGGTCACCAGACCCGCCGGAGGACATGGAGGGGGGACTGGATGCACCAGGAATGGACCTTACGGGCTGGGTGAGCCCGGAAACAGCGACGGCGCCCGAGAGAACCTCTCAGACGCCGGACGCTTCTGGTAGCACGTTCGCCCCGGCAAGGGCGGGAGAGCTACCCATCACCACAGCACCGGACCTTCTCACGGGCACACCGGTGCGATGTTCACAACAGAGGAGAGTGTCGCATGGCGACCGCCCTGCGCAAAAGACCGGAGCGTACGCCCGCCCTCACCCCTCGCCGACAGGGGGGTGCTGCCTGATGGCGCGAATACGGACCATCAAGCCCGAGGCGTTCCTGTCCGAGGACCTGGCCTCGGTCGACGTCACCGCGGTGGTGACTTTTTTCGGGCTGCTCACCCAGGCCGACGACAACGGGCGGTTCCTGGCCCATCCGGCGATCATCGCCGGAGTCCTGTGGCCGCTGCGTGCCGAACATGGCCCGGCGAACGTCGCCAACGACCTGGAGCAGCTGGAGGCCGCCGGGCTGATCTGCCGCTACACCGGGTGCGACGGCAAGAACTACCTGCACTTCGTGACGTGGGACAAGCACCAAAAGATCGACCGGCCGTCGGCATCGCGCATGCCGCGGTGCCCCGCACACCAGGCTCACCACCGCTGCAGCGGCTGCGGCGACACGGCCTGCCCCGCCTCCTCCACGCCTAGCAGTGCGTCGGCGCCGGCCACCACCGCTGGACTGGCAGCTGCCGCCTCGCGGGACTCGACGAATACTCGTCGAGTACTCGATCAGCCGATTTCGCCGGATTCCGCGCTGACGGCGAACCCGGGCCCCGGACCCGTCGGCCTCGGTGCGGCCCCGCGATCCGCTCCGGTGGCCACCCAGGAGCCACTTTCCCACCTGGCTGGAAAAACCGCAGGTCAGACGACCTTCGACGAGGGCTCGATACAAATGCGCGAGGGCTCGTCGTCTGGATCTAGGATCTTGGATCCTGGATCAGTACCTACGGGGCGCGAGACGCCAGCGTCTGGCAGCGTCCCGGAGAAGGTGTCCGCGAAGGATCTGGTGACCGAGTACACCAAGAGCTGCAAGCGGCGCCCCCCGAGCGACACGCTCGGCCTCCTCGGTCGCAAAATCAAGATCCTCCTCGACGAGGACTTCGCGCCCAGGGACATCCGCGCCGCCCTGGAGCTGCTGCGGGACAAGGGCCTGCACCCGAGTGTCCTGCCCAGCCTGGTGAACCAGGTCGTCAACGCCTCACCGCAGGCGGTCGGCTCCCCGTCGGCCTCCGCCTCCGGCGCGGGGCCATGGGCCAGCACCGGATCCGCCTACACGCCCTACCGCAATCCGGCGCCCGCGCCCACCACGTTCGGAGGAAGCCTGTGACCCGCACCCGTCTCGCCGACCCGCAGCTGGCCGTCTCCGACCGTCTGCAGGCTCGCCTCGCCGCCCGCCTCGCCGAGCGCGGCATCGACCCGGCCTCCACGGCCCTCGCGGACACTCCGGAGCCGATCCCGGCCCTGGAGGCGGCCCAGCGGCGCATCCCGTACGCCTACCGGGACGCCTTCGCCAGCCACCCCGCCGTCATCACCTGGGTTCGGACGATCGTGGCATCCGCGACCGCGCCGAACGCCGATGCACACAACCCGCACTGGGGCAGCGGTGGGCGCCGGGTGATCGCCCGTGGACCCTCGCTGCTGCTCTGGGGGAACACCGGGGCAGGCAAGACCCATGAGGCATTCGGCGCGATCCGCTCGCTGACCGCCGCCGGGTGCGCAGTGCCCTGGCACGCGGTCAAGGCAACCGACCTCTTCGGGCAGATGCGCCAGCGGACCGGTGTGGACGTCGAGTGGCTGCTCCGCAGCATCGTCCGGGTGCCACTCCTCCTCCTGGACGACCTTGGCACCGCCAAGCCCAGCGAATGGAACGAGGACATCACCTTCCGGCTCCTGGCCTGGCGCGACGAGCACCACCTCCCGACGCTGGTCACCACCAACCTGGCGCCGGTGCGTACCGAGCACATGGACCAGTACCACCCGGTGCTTCGCGACAAGGTCGGTGACCGGGTCCTCTCCCGGCTGTCCGGGATGTGTACCGGGGTCGAGTTCAACGGCCCGGATCGCCGTTTCCTCCGCGACTGATCGGCCCTTCCGCACCCTCTCCCCCTTCGGGGCGGCCCCGAAGCCGCTCCCCCTTGCCCTGCCTCGCCGCCGGCGCGCACCCACACCACTTCACGGCTGGTGTGCCGCGCTGCCGCCCGCCGGCCTCTGAGGCGTACCCGGAGAAACATCCCATGCGCTACATCACCACCAACGTCCCTCCCACCGACCTCCACGGCGTCGCCGATATCAGCTGGCACGCCCGCGCCACCTGCAACGGGGTCGACCCCTCCACCGCGGACGAGCTGTTCTTCCACACACCCAACGACGACTACGCCATCGCGGAGGCGAAGGAAATGTGCAGCTGGTGCCCGGTCCGCCGCGAATGCTTCAACTACGCCCTGGACAACGAAGTCAAGGAGGGCGTCTGGGGCGGCCTGACCGAGGCCGAGCGCGCGACATGGCACGACCAGGTCGAGAACCGACTGGACTACAGCCGGGTGAAGGCCGCGATCGAAGGCCGGGACGTCCAGCTGAGCCGACTCGAGCGAAAGACCCTTACCCGCTACGCGAGCGCCCAGGGCTGGACCCCGAACCGCCTGGCACACACCCTCCAGATCGGCGTCGAGTGGGCCCGTGACCTGCTCCGGGTGGAGGCCCGCGCCATCGAGAACCGCGACCGCGACAACCTCGCCTCGGATCCCAATCCGGTCGAGACCGCACGGCAGGCCGCCCTCGACGGGCAGCAGCCCCCGCGCTCCGGCAAAGCCCACGACGGTGACGGCCCCGAGCGCGACCGCAGCATTCCCCGCAAGGACAGGCGGGGCAAGGTCGTGGAGCGGAAGCCACGGCCGGTGGCTCGCCACGTGCAGACACAGGCCCTGCTCAACAACCTCCGGGAGGCCGTATGACCTGCGGACCGGGCCCCAGGGCCACGAGGAGCACCGAGTCCACGGAGCGGGTCACCCTCGCCGCCGCCGGCGCCGTCATCGCGGCCCTGACCGCCGCCGCGTTCTGGCTGTCCTACGCGCACCTGGCCGAGGTCGCCGGGCAGCACGGGCTGGGCAAGTCGCCCGAGAGGCAGTGGGCCTGGCCGGGCACCTTGGATGCCTTCATCGTCATCGGCGAGCTGCTGATGCTGCGGGCGGGACTGCGCAAGGTCACCGACTGGTGGGCCGTGGCCCTCACCGCCATCGGATCGATCGGCTCCATCGCGCTGAACGTCGCCGGCGTCAGCGGGACCGGCACCGACCCGGTCCCCGTGCTGGACTACGTCGTCGCCGCCGTCCCTCCCACCGCTGCCTTGTTGGCCTTCGGGGTGCTGATGCGACAGATTCACCAGCACGTTGCCGCAGCCGAAGACCGGGCTCCGCTCCCCACGGAGACCGTCCCCGAAGGCTCGATGGCCGTCCGGACGACCGTTGGGGACCAGCCTTCCGCGCAGCCAGAGGACGGTAACGGGACCGCGGTCCCGGCCGGTGGGGACCATCATGCGGGGGAACGTTCTGATGGGGACCGGACAAGCACGGTCCCCGGGCAGAGGCACGGTCCCCACACGGTCCCCGACCCGCCGGTCCCCACCGGCCTCGATACGGCGGAGCCAACGGGGACGGTCCCCGGTCTGGGGACCGGGGACCGTCACAACGGGGACCGGCCGGACACGGTCCCCGCGCAGAACCCCGGTCCCCGCACGGTCCCCGTCCCACAAGGGGACCGTCCCAAGGGGCTCGACGGTCCCGAACGTGGGGACCGTCCCGACGGGACCGGCGGTCCCCAGCACGGGGACCGTCTGGGGACCGGCACCCCCCTGGGGACCGGCAACGAGCCCCGCGCGGTCCCCAACATCAAGGCTGCCAAGAGGGACCGTCTCGGCCACGCGCCCGCAACGCTGCGGAACAACGGTGTCAGCGGGGACCGTCCCCGACACGACCGCGCCCCCTCGGTCCCGGGGACCGGGGAGCACCGGGGGACGGTCCCCGGAGCCGAGGCGGACGGTCCCCGTCCCCACCCGGCGCCGGATGGGGACCAGGAAAACGCCGGGGACCGTGATGGGGACCGGGGTAACACCGACCCCGAGGACCCGCCCGCGAAGTCGCGCCGGGGACCGGTCCCCAAACCGAAGCGGGCGACGGGGAACCACCTACCGGAGCGGGCCCGCACCGGACGGGGACCGCAGTCCCGCTCCCGCCTCACCGAGGACGAGATCGTCGACCGGCTGCGTCCCCACGTGCGGAGCGCACTTGAACGAGACGGCAACGAGTCGGTCACCCGAGTGCAGCTGCGCGCGATCATGCGGGCCCAACAGATCCCCATCCGCAACGACCGCCTCACCCCTGTCCTCGCCCGGCTGCGCGACGACAACACCAAGACGAGGAGCCCCAGATGAGGACCTGCCCCCGCTTCACCCGCATCCGTGCCGACTTCGAGCGGGACATCCACTACCTCGGCAACCACGCGGCCCGCCACCCGGGCACCGCTCCGGCGAAGACCAGCGCCCGAACCGCCCTCGGCACCAAGCAGCGCATGGCCGAAGCCCTCACCCGGCACTACGCGCACTGCCCCGAATGCGGATGACCAACCCATAACGGCAGACGGATCGCCGCCTGAGGCGCTCCACAGGGCGGCCTGGACTTCTGCCGGGCCGCCTGCCGCTCGGGCAGCAAGCCCCCGCCGCACCCCGACCGAACGAGCTCCACGAGGACCCGGAACCGATGACGAACCTGCCGAACAGCGCAACCACCGACCCAGATCAGCCGGACGACAACTCGCTCTCGCGGCGAGCAAGTTATCCCATGAGTAGCACTCCCGTCGGGAGTGCTACTCATGGTGTCTCCGCCCCTGGGGAGGCGGGCCCTGTCCAGCACCAGGGGGCGCCGGACAGGGAGGATGCGTCCGAGGGTGGATCGCATGCCCAGGAGGAGAAGCACTCGTGCCACAACCCGCTCTGCATGCATCGAGCGCCTGAGCAACCGTCCGTCCGTAACCGTCTACGCAAGTCCGCCGCCGACAAGCGTGTCCACATGATCGCCAGCCGATTCAACGACTCCGAAAAGCAGAGCCTTCTCGACGCCGCCAGCGCCAGCGCGATGACGGTGTCCGGATTCCTTGCTCACGCCTCCCTCGCGGCAGCGCGCGATCTCTCGCGTACGGCTGCCGCGGTCGCCGGAGAACGCGAAATGCTGAACGAGCTGTTCGCCCTGCGCCGGCACCTCGGCCAGATCGGCAACAACGTCAACCAGGTGGCCAAGGCCTTGAACTCCGGCGCGGATGCCCCCCACGCGGAGGCTGTGCTAACCGCCGTTCGCCGGGCGGCACAACGCGTGGACGATTTCACGCGCCGGCACGTCGAATCGGGAGGCTCCGCGCGGTGATTCCCAGAGTTCACAAGCGCGGCACCCGCACCATCGGCCTGCTGTACTACCTGTACGGTCCGGGCACCCACGAAGAGCACGTCGACCCACATCTGGTCGCGGCCTGGGACAGTCTCGCACCGGACCCTGGACGCGATCCCGACGCCACCCACCAGGCGCTCCAGCAGCTTCTGGACCTTCCGGTCGACTCCGTAGCCCTGAGCCGGCGACCGGCGAAACACGTGTGGCACCTGTCCGTCCGAGCGGCCCCCGAGGATCCTGTCCTCTCCGACGAGCAGTGGGCGGACATCGCTCGCCGAATGGTCTCCGCAACAGGCATCGCCCCGGACGACGGTCGACCCGGTTGCCGGTGGGCCGCTGTCCGCCACGCGGACGACCACATTCACATCATCGCCACCTTGGTCCGCGAGGACGGCCGCAAACCCCGCCTGCACAACGACGCAGCCCGATCCCAGGCCGAAGCCCGCCAGATCGAGATCGACTATGGGCTGCGCCGTCTGGACACCGGCGACGGCACGGCCGCCCAGCGCCCCACCAGCGCCGAACGCCACAAGGCCGAGCGCCAGGGCCGCGAGCGCACCCCCCGGGAAGAACTACGCGAGACCGTGCGCCGCGCGGTGGCCGGCACCCAGAACGAAGGGGAGTTCTTCGACCGCCTGGCCGCCGCCGGCCTGCTCGTCCACAAGCGGGTCGCCCCGTCCGGTGATCTCCTCGGGTACAAGGTCGCGCTCCCCGACGACCGCAACAAGGACGGTGAGCCGGTGTTCTACCCCGGTGCGCGGCTCGCCCCGGACCTGTCCCTGCCCCGGATCCGCGAGCGCTGGACGGCCATGGTGTCCCCCGGCCAGGACGGCGAGGGCGTCACCTCCGATGGTCCGCTGCGCTCGGTGCCCGGGCCCGCCTCCGCACGGCGTACCACGACGACCGCCGCGTGGCAGGCGGTGCTGATCTTCGACGACGGCGAAGACAGTGTGATCTCCGCGCACATCGCGGCGGCGGGCGAGGTCCTGGACGCGCTCGCCAAGACCTCCGCCGCGCACACCCGCAAGCAACTGGGTCAAGCAGCCTCCGCGTTCGAGCGGGCATCACGCTCCCACGTCCGGGCGGCGCGAGGGCACGATCGTGCCCTGCGTCAGGCTGCCCGTGACCTCATCCACGGCGGGCCGGCACTCGGCCGCGGGGAGGACGGGGCAAGCACCGCGATGCTGATCGACATGGTGTTCTTCCTCGTCACCGCTGCCGCGGCCTGGCACGGCAGGAAGGAGCACGCCCAGCAGGCCGCTGCTGCCCTCCAGGCCGCCGAACACCTGCGCGCCGCCTACCAGGCCGCGGCTGGCCACCCCATGGCCGTACTGCACCAGCGGGGCCGCCTCCTGCCCCCCGCGCTCCAGCGGCGGCATGCCGCCGTCCTGCGTGAAGCGGTGCCGGAGCTCGCCGAGCAGATCCTGGCCGAGGCGGGCTGGCCGGCGCTCGCCTCGACGCTTGCTGACGCCGAAGCGGCTGGGCACGATCCCGCTGAACTCCTCGTGCAGGCCACTGGGCGAAGGGAGTTGGACACCGCGTCCTCGGTCAGTGACGTCCTGGTGTGGCGGCTGCGCCGTCTGGCCGGACTGCCCGCCGACGCGTCCGCGATGCCACTCCCCGGAAACTCCACCGCTCAGCCCTCGCGTTCGCACACGAGCGGCCCCGCAGGCACCCACCGGGACAGTCGCAACCGGACCCGTTGAGCGCCGCCAGCGAGGCATCAAATATCGCGAATGCCGTCCTGGAGGTGCCGCTGCCTCCGGTACAGGAATGCGTCGCTGCTGGTCAGCTCCCACCAGCCCTCGCAGACCGCAGGGTTCGCGTGGTGCTGAGGAGCAAGCAACGGCACGGCGGCGAGCAGGGCCCCGTCTACGAGCAGGTCGCCGTCCTCGTTCGCGGTGACGTTCAAGCTGCGGCCGTCTGGGGCGACTGTGGTGTACGGGAATCCGGCCCGGATGTCCCTCGCCACCTGCTCGTCCGGCTCGACGAAGGCGGTGTTGATGTCGTGGCGAACAGTGTTACCGCAGTAGATCGTCCGGCCGTCGCGCGTGAAGCTGTGGAGGATGATCCGGCCTGTGCCGTACGGCGGGTTCTCCTGGGTGCGCCGTCGGATCTCCGCTTCGAGGCGGGGCCGGCTGGGCTGGTCGGGGTGGCGGCGGTCGTAGTCGTGGGTCGTGTACGGATGGAGCGGGAAGTACTCCAGGTCGTCCGTGCCCCCGACGTAACGGGCGAGGGTGGGGTCGCAGGTCCGGAGGAAGGCGAAGGCGTCGAGGAGTGTGTCCATGACGAGTTGGCCGCCGACTGCGTCCTTGTAGGCCTCGACGACACTGGCCCTGTTCTCCGGGTTGTTCTGGATGGCTGCGGGAAGCTGGTCGAATGGAAGCCAGGTTGGCATCACGCGGTATCCGAGGCCGGAGCCGCCGACAACGCGGTCTGCGGGGACGTCGATGGTCGCGGGCACGTGGGTGTCGGCGTTGCGGAGCAGCGTGAGGCCGCGGACAACGCGGCCTTGCGGGTCGTCCTTCCGGAGCTGCTCGTACCGGGTCTTGTCGGCGGGGGCCTGACTGTTGTAGATCACTTCGTGGTCAACGGTCCGGATGGCCGCGAGCGCGGGGGCGGCTTCCAGGGCGATGCGCTCGGTGTCGACGTGCATGCCGTGATCGCGGCACAGTGACGTCTCGGTGGTGGCGCTGGCTTCCCATACGTGGGTGATGGCGAGGGCGAGCCCGTGCATCTTCTGCCGCCCCTTCGCATGGCGTGCAGCGTCGGTCACGGGGAACAGGCCGGTGGGCAGTGAAGCCATCGCGGTCTCCTACAGGACTCCGCCCGAAGGCGAAGAGATCACCGTACCGAAGACCACCGGCCTGACGCACGGGATTTGAAGTCCCAAGGCGCGGCTCCGGCCAACGGTCGCCCCTGCCCCGTCCCCACCTGTTCCTCCCGCCCGAGGGCTAACCGGGCAGGCGGCCAAATTGACCCACCAAAGCCAATCACTCCGGCCGTACTGCACCAGCGGGGCCGCCTCCTGGTGTGGCGGCTGTGCCGCCTGGCCGGACTTCCCGCCGGCGCGTCCGCGATGTCGCTCCCCGGGAACTTCACTGCCCAGCCATCGCGTTCGCACACGAGTGGCCTTGCAGACGCCCTCCGAGATGGCCGTGACCGGGGCCGTGGACTTTGAGAGTTTCTAGAGTAGAACGACGACAGGGGCGTGGTGCACGATCTATGGTGCCCGGCAGGACAAGGACGAGGGGGGAACCTTATGTTCGGACGCAATCGCGAACGCAGAGAACGGCTCGAAGCCCAGCAGCGGTGGGAAGCATGGACCGCGGGGCACGTCGAGCCGCCGCTGGGCCCGGACCACCAGGAGTCGGCTGTGCCGGTCGTGGACGACTTCCTGCCGCCCGACCTGCGCCTGCCGACGCGCGAGGAGCTGGCCGGGATGCTGATGGCCCACGACTTTCCGCTCGTCCTCGACGGTGAGGTCCGCGCCTGCTCCGAGTGTGGTGCCTATCGAAAGTGGATCGTCGTCAGCACCCCCGACGGGGTGTGGCTGCGGTGCCCGGCCGGCCACGAGCAAGTCGAGCCCGGGCTCGACGCCGCCTGGTACAACCGCACCAGCGGGCCCACCACCGGACACCACGCCACATACGAGGAATGCCTGCGCTTCCTCGGCCACTGACCCCTACCCCTGCCACCCGAAACGCCGGAGGAGAACCCCACGGGGGTCCGGCCGTCAGACCCGCACGAAACAACAGGGGTTCCCATGCGCATCCGCACCATCGCCACCGGCCTGGCCGTCGCCGCCTGCCTCGCCATTTCCGGCTGCTCCGGCAGCACAACCGCAGACTCCGTCTCCCCCCTCGGGAAGCCGGCGGGGCAGACCAAGTCCGGCGCCCCGGTGTCCACCACTCCGCTGTCCTCTTCCTCCCTTGCCGGACGGCTCCTCGCCGAGGGCGATCTCGGCCAGGACTACACGCGCAAGCCCGAGAAGACCGCCCGTCACGACGACACGACGGTGATCGGCTGCCCGGCACTGGAGCAGCTCGGAGGCGAAGCCGCCGTCGGCGGGAACCTGAACTTCCCGAACAAGGCGACGGCAACATTCGTCTACACCGGCAGCACGGGCTCCGATATCTCCGAGGAGCTCTACAGCGATACCGCGCCGAAGCTGGCCGACGGCACGAAGAGGATCTTCGATGCGATGAACGGCTGCCCCGTCTACCAGCTGGTGATCGGCAGCAAGCCGGTGAAGATCGCCACGCAGAAGCTGGCCGCCCCCGCTCTGGGCGACGAGGCCTGGAGCCAGCTCCTCACCTTCACCGCCGGCGGGCAGGACAGCATCGTGAAGCAGACCGCCGTCCGCACCGGGACCATCCTGCTCGTCGTCTCCGGATCACCGGCCCTGGTCGACTCCCACGTGGAGAAGGCCCTCTCCAAGGCCAACACCGCAAGCTGACCCCACTGCCTGTACGGCCCCGCCGCTCCCCCAGGACCGGCGGGGCCGACGTGCATACAGCGGTGGGCCGCCGGAACCGGCGTAGGCGCTGGGCGGGTAGTACGCGTCAGGCCCGGTCCCCGTCTCCTGCTGGAGCGGGAACCGGGCCTGACCGGCTGACGACGCGTGTTGGAGGGCGGTCACCCCGTGCTCAGGGTGGCCCAGGGCCGCTCGGTGGATCTCCCCAGGCGGCACACGGCACGCTACGCCTGGCGTTGCGGGGCGGGCAGTGCGCTCGCGCTACTGCCGGCGAAGGGACGCTGGATACCGAGAAGGCGGTCGCGGTGGACTCGGGCGTCGATGACGCGGTCCTCGCCGGGCAGATAGACGACGAGGTCGACGTGGCTGACGTAGCGGTGCCGCGAGACGGCGACCACGTGGTGGGCTTCGGCGCAGCCCGAGATCGTGTACCGGTCGCCCTGCGCCAGCACCCACGCCCGTTCCTCGAAGGCACCGTGCACATCGGCCTCCCACACGGCGGCGTGCTCCCGCATGTCGGGCAGTACGTACATCTGGCGGAAGGTCTCCTCCTCCGCCCACAGCCGCAGGCAGGCGGGACATTCGTGTGCCCCAGGGTTCGGGACGGTGGTCTGGCGTTCACCGCAGTACGTCTGGCCGGTGGCGCCGTTGCGCCGGTGGCCGAAGGTGAGGGGGCCGGCGCCGGGTGGAGTCCACAGCAGGCTGTCGTCGCTGTGACAAGGCTCGACCGCGGGCAGGATGATTTCGCCCGCTCTCCCCCGTAGTGCCTCCAAGGTCTTGGTGAGTTGGGCGCAGTTTGCGCATGCCCGCTTGCCGGTGGCGCGGCAGTAGTCAAGGGCCTTGCCGCAGTAGCCGAGGAGGTGGCCGGGGATCGGGCGGTGCGCGGCTGCGCTCCTTCCCACACCGGTCGCGGGCCGGGCCTCGAGCTCGCCGGGATGGGGCGGGGTTGCCATCGCCAGGAGAGCCCTCGTGCAGCTCTGGCAGGTCTGGTGGGCAGTACGCTCGCCGATCGGGGCGAGGTCGGGTGAGTGCGTGGCGCACGCCGTCAAGGGCTCGCCGGTTTCGAACAGCACGCCGTAGTGGGCGACGCCGTTGGTGCGGCCAGTGGAGAATCGGATCAGCGGGTAGGGCAAAGGGCCTCCTGGCCGTCGGAGAAGTGGGCGTGCCGAAGGGGCTGCCGTCGGCCGGGAGAAGGCCGGTCGGCAGCCCGTTGCGGTGCAAGCAGGCAGGGTTAGCCAGGGAGGCTGAAGGTAAGACGTCCCGCGGCGAGTTCCGGCAGGATGCGGCGCCGTACCGGGGCGGGAGAGGCGATTGCGCCGGCGAAGGCCGCGACCAGGTCGTGCGGGGTGCTGGCGCTGAAGGTCGCGCACCAGAGGTAGGGGGCGCCGAGGACCGGCTCGGCCCACGCCTGCCAGCCCACAAGATCCGGGCGCGGGTCCCCGTCCTGGATGCCCGGCGGTAGTTCCCCCCAGGTGAAGCCGGCGGACATTCCAGCGTCCCAGGCGGTGGTCTCCGGCTGGTCGAAGTCGCGGAGCCAGCCAAGCGCCGTCAGGGCCGACATGACGCTGTCCGGGCCGCTGTAGTTGACGACGGGATCCGTGCGCGCCTCGACGGCGAGGAGGAAGTCAGCGATGGCCTCGTGCGGGGTGCCGGGGGTGAAGTACGCGTTCCACTCGGGCAGAGCGCCGTCACGGTGGGTGCGGGCGGATATCTGCCAGGCCACCGGCAGCCCGCCGAGCAGGAAGGCGTGGTCGGTACGGATCCACTCGGCGGCACACAGCCTGTTCGGGCTCAGCAGGAGCAGCGTGCTGCGGGCGGTCGTCCAGCTCGTCCAGCCGGACTCGGCGAGGGTGTCGCAGATCCGGTCGGCGAGGGCACCGTCGTCGCCGGCAAGGTGGCGGGGCGTGACCCAGTAGAACGGGCCGGGGTCGGGGGTGGACGGGTAGCGCGAAGGGCTGGTGTTCAGGGGCGCCTCCAGGGCAGCAGGGACAAGCGGGATGTCTTACTGATCGCCGGTGGCGCTTCGGCGCCTGCGCGGCGGGGCTTCGATCGGCTCGTGCCAGGCCAGGTCAACGGCAACGGACTTGGGTACGGGGCCGAGCTGCTCGCCGCGTTCGGCGAGATAGACCACCGTCCGGCCCTGCGGATCGACGACGCCGACGATGGAGCCTGCTGTGTGCTCCATCGGGCAGAGCGGGTTGATGGCCAGCCGGAAGGTGGCGTCACGGTCGAAGGCGGAGAGCCGGTCGATGATCTCGCCGACGGTGTACTCCGGGTCCAATGTGGTCTCCTTCATCATCAGGACGCGCGCGGGGTTCGTGCCCACGGCGCACGCAGGGCAGGGGTCAGCGTGAGCGTACGGGTGCGGATGTGGCGATAACCTCGGCCACCACCGCGGCTACGACTTGGGCAGGGGTCTCGGTGTCGAAGGTGACGCGATACCCAGGCGTGGTAGCCGTCCCTGTGACGGCGAGCACCCAGCCGGCGCCCTTGGTTCCGGGCCGGCCCTCGGGGAACCATCCGAGATAGAAGCAGCCGTCGCGGGAGCTGATGTGCATGTCGGCCCGGTCATCGACGACGAACTTGAAGTCCTCGTCGGTGAACTGGTCGATCACCATGCCCTGATTCCCGGCGCCGAGCAGCCACGTGCGCAATCGGAGTGCCTCGATCGTCGTAGAGAATCCGGACTTCGCCGCATCCAGAGTCAACCGCACACCTCTCTGACCTGGGGTTTCTTGGGAAGGTGTCTACGTTGACATCCGTTTCGACGTTGCACCAGTCTTTTGGGGCTCTTTCTTGTCTGCCCCGGGCGAACTGGCACTTCGGAACGGTCCGTCAAGAGATAGGCCAGGCCGTGATGCCCTGTTTACGGCTGCTGCCGGCGGTATTCGAGATGCCGCCGCGTGTACCGATAGCAGTAAAGGTAGGAGGACTACCCCTACAGCTCCCCGGATTCCGATAGGACAGGGGCATGGTGAAATTCGATGACCCATGGCTGATCGATGCAATCTGGCGGGCTACCGACCTGACACGCGCCTACCTCTCCCAGAACCGGGCCCAGGTTGCGGAGTGTGTCGCCGGCCTGGACACCAATCGGATAGAGCGTGTGCTGGCCTGGCTCGTCCTCGAACACGATGAGCTCTTCGACCGGCTGGGCGAGCCATCCATGGCGGTACGGGAGATCGACGCGATGGCAGCCCTGTCCCCCATGGAGAACGAATTCGAGACGACGTCGGCTGTACGCCGCGTCGCGTTGCGGCAGACGGGACTTACCGCCGCGGTGGGGGACCTGGCGCTACCCGATCAGGTCCATGCCATCTCGGTGTGCACCGCGGTCATGGCACTGGAGGCCCTTGGCCGTGTCCGCGCGCTAGAAGAAGTCGACGCGAAGGCTGCGGAGTACGAGCGGATGGGCTATCCGAGGCCCTACCCGGTCGCCTGAGGCTTTGGTCCCGTCCTCCTGGAAAAGGTAGAGCCGGGACCGTGCAGGAGGGCAGACTTACTCCTGGAGCACAGCCGGCCTCCCCGTGGTCCCCGCGTGCGTGGGGATGCAGCCCGCCACCGGCACGGGCTGGTGTCGCGTGCTCCGAACCCCGTGAGCGCGCCGTCTACGTTCCCGGGAAGGCCTTCTCCATGACCCGTACCAACCTCGGATTCCGTCCGCCCGTGAAGCTGTCTCCGCGTGCGAGGAAGGCCCGGCAGGCACTGCACGATCGGTACGGGGCAGTCCACTCCAGCGCCGGCATCGACAGGCGCGCCTTCGAAGAGCTGGAGCGTGAAGGGCTTGCCGTCGTCACTCACCTCGGACGGCTGGAGTGGGTCGCGGAGCATGGGGCGCGGGATCGTACGCCTGTGTCGGTCAGCATTCCTGCCCCTGTCGCGCCGCCTGTTCCTGGTGATGACCTGCCCGAACAAATCGCGTTTCGGATCCGGGGAGCTGCCCTGCTGGAGGCCGCCCGCATTCACCGGCAGCGCGGCCACAGCTACATGGAGACGACCGACGGCGGCCAGACCGTGGGGTGGGTGTACGGCGTCTACAACCGGGAATTCGGCTGGGTAACGGCTGACGCCCAGACCGAACAGCCCCGCTATTCCTCACAGGACGAGGCCGCCGAGGCCCTGCGCCAGGCACGCCGGCGGGAACTGAACGAGACGCAGAGCGCTCGCCACGCCGTCGCGCACGTCCATCCCGCCGCGCATCTGTTCCGTCCGGTTCAGGATGCGGGCGGACGAGTCGCAGGGTGGACGTACCACACCAGCACCGAAGCCCTTGGCCAGGCCTCGTGGGTTACTGCCGCCGATGCGGTGAGCCGCCGCATGTACTCAGACCCAGGTGTCGCGGCTGCCGCTCTGCTGAAGCACCTCGACGGGCCGGCGGAACATTGGCAAGACGACCAGGCTCGGACGCGGGTGCGTTCCGCCCACCGTCGCGCCTTCGACCTGGTCCCCGTCCTCGGCGAGAACCCCGACCGAACTCTCCTCGGCTGGACCTTCAGCGTGGTCCCTACCCATCTCGGCTACGGCGATGGATTCACATACGGATGGGTTACAGCGGCTGGTGTGGTGGCGGACGAACTGACTGCCTCCCGGGAGAGTGCATGCCAGGACCTGGCCGCTTCCTGGGTGCTCGATCAGCCGTACGTGCCTCCGGCAGCAGCGTGAGAGCCGACGCTGGCCGATGAGGCTTCTCCTCCGGCCAGCAGTCGGTCCAGGGCACTTTCTCCCACCAGGGCCAGGGACCCATGCGGCAGGCAAGCCGTTGCCGGAGGCGGCCGATGCACTCAGGTCATCGGCATGATTCACGGCGGCGGCTTCCGGTGACGACCAGTACCTGGGGCCAGCGGGTTGCGCCCTACAACGGGGCCGGTCGTCTCGACCTCTTCAACGGACCAGTCTCCAGATGGCGAGTTGAGGACGCGGCAGGCCGCCGCGTAGTTGGCCACGGGCATCAGTGGCTGCCAGGCGAACCCATCCCATTCCAGGATCATGCGTGGGGCTTCAGGGTCAACATGGTTGGCGCGCTGCGGGCCGGTGCCGAGGGTGACAGCCTTTCGTTCGCCGGGCTTGCGCAGACGCCCCTGACGGCGTGCGGCCCAGCGTTCGAGGGGTTCGTCGGTCATGGTCGTACCTCCGTGAAGGGCAGCACCCTACCGAAGTCGGACAGCCAGTCGCCCCTTCTCACGGAACCCAAGGAGGCGGCTCCCTTCGGAATGCCCAACTTTACCGAGTGGTAAGGGAGTCACCGGAATGGGTGACATCGGGAACTGGTGCCGTCTGGCGATCGTCTTGCAGGGTCAGTGGCCTCGCGTCCGTAGCCGGGCCTGATTTCCTGCGGAGGTCGGCCTTGCCCAAGCCTGTAGGCAGATACGTCTACTGGTCCGAGAGGCTCGTCGGTGAGGTGATCGACGACAACGGGATTCGACTGGACCATCGCATCAAGCCCGCCTTGAATCTTGGTCTGGCGGGGAACGGCGTCAATCTCGCCAGCCGGGACCGCGAGAACACCACTTTCGACGTTGCCGAGAAGCTTAAGAGGAAGCTCCGCAGGTCTATCGTCACGGATTTCGACGCCCCGACTTCCGGGCAGTACGTTCAGGGAGCGGGCTGGGCCGAGGTGGCGGAGTTCCAGCGGTGGGGGTTTCCGGAGCACCGCCTTCCGGGGCGAACCGCCCTGACGCACATACAGACCGTCACTCAGCAGGGCCGCCGTGTCGACCTCTGCCTGTTCGGGAGCCTGAAGAACCTGAGGGGTTACGAGGTCCCGGAGGAAGACTCTGCCGGCGGATGGACCTCGTCGAATGCTCCGTTGATCGAGGAGTTCATGGCCCTCAGGGGCGCGGAGGCGAGCGCCAGGAGGGGACCGGCGTATTCGCTCGACGATGAGGGGGCTGCCCTGGAGATCCTCAAGGTCGCGCTGACGCAGGGCATCTACGGAGCCCTGGCTGATCACCGGGGGCGTCCCGAAACCCGCGGCTACACGGTTATGGGGTTCGACGCGACTGAGTACGTGGCCGTCATCTACAAGGACGTGACGCTCACGCCGAGCCGCTGGAACCTCCGAGGAGAACCGGAGTTGGAGGGCGTCAGCCGCATCCTGATTGGGGCTCCGTTGTGGATGCGCACGACGCGCCAGGACAGCATCAAGGTGCACTACGGAGAGAACAGGGTGTTGGTCCCCAGCGTTTGGGACCGGAGTGCGCCTGCCATTGCTCCCACCCTCGGGCGGACTGCGGGGGATCGCCCGCCGTCCACCTGGCAGGACCCCGTGCCCGGCCAGGCCCCGCGCCCCGATCTCGACTCGGTAAACGTCACTGGATCTCGACACCGACGCTTTCGAGGCAGCCCAGGCTGATCCGGGCAAGGGCCGCGAGCATCTCGGCCCGACAGTTCGACTGCGCTGTGAGCAGGTCGATTCGCCGGCGGAGCGTTCGACATGCGCCGCGACTGTCGGACCACACTGCAGCAGTTGAGTACCCGATTCCGTGGAGCCCACGAGTTCCGCGGTCAGGGCGGAGAGGGACGTCTGCTGGCGAGCAGCCCGCAGCGGAGACGCGCGAAGGCCCCAGGAACCGGTCGGGCTCGGTTCCTGGGGCCTTGGCGTTGGTGATCAGTTCTGGGTGGCGGTCTGGTCAGCCGGTGGTCTGGTCATCCTTGTCAGCATCGCGGCGCCGACGTACGGCGATCAGTGCGCCTCCGCCTGCGGCGATCAGCACTCCCGCTCCGGCGAGCAGCCATCCGGTGGCGTCCGCGCCGGTCTGGGCGAGGGAGCCCGTGGGGGCGGGCGAGGAGGTGCTGGAGGTGGTCTGTTCCGGGGTGGGGGCCGCGGAGCTGGTGGGGGGCTGGGAGGTGGCCGGCGTGCTCGGGGTCGGCTTGCCCGACGGTGTGGCGGGCGGGGTGGTGGGGTTCGTCGGGGTAGGTGCCGGGGTGGTGGGCGGCTGGGTCGGCTGCTCCTTCTTCGTGTTGGTGAAGGCGGCGGTGACCGGGGCGCCGGGCTTGGCGGTGATCTTCGCCGGGGTGGAGTTCAGCTGGTAGCCGTCGGGGGCCTTGGTCTCGGTGGCGGTGTAGCTGGTGCCGGCGCGGGCGGTAACCGGGAGCTTGGTCGTGGCAGTGCCGTCCTTGCCGGTGGTCAGGGTGAGCGGCTTGCCGTCGCCGGAGGCGGGAATGATGTTGATGACGGCGCCGGCCAGCGGCTTGCCGCTGGCCTTGTCGGTCTTGGTGACCGTGAGGTCGGCGGGCTTGAACGGGTCGACGATGGCGAGCTTCACGGTCTGTCCGGGGGTGACGATGACGTCCTGGTCCGGTGCGAGGTCGTGGAGCGGGCTGCCGGTGGCGGTCTCCTTGAGTCGCCAGACGCCGGGGGCGACGCCTTCGAAGCGAAGGACGCCGTCCGCGTTGGTCTTGCCGGTCAGGGCCTTGGTCCCGTTGAGGGTGTCGAGCAGGTTGAACTCGACGCCTGCGAGGAGGGCTCCGTCGGGGTCCTTCTTGGTGACCTCGACGGTGCCGGGCTGCGGTTCGGGGGCTTCCGCCCAGGCGGTCGGGGCGCTGAGCAGGGTGCTCGCCACGAGGGCCGCCACGGTTGCGGTGACTACGGTCGGGAAGCGGCTGGTGGCGCTGGAGTGCATGGAGGTAGTGGTGTCCTTGATCGTGGAGGGCGGTGTGCCGGGGCGGCGTAGGAGGCCGGAGGTCAGCGAGAGCGGCCGGCGGCGGGGCGCGCGGTAGGCAGGGTGGGCAGACTCGGGCGGGAGTGATCGGGTGCCGGAGCCGGAGCCCAGATCTGGGTGTAGTGCGTGATGGCGCGGCGGAGGCCGGTCAGGTCGGCGCCCTTCCAGGGCGGGGGCCCGTTCTCGTGCCAGTCGCGGATGCGGGCGTAGCCGTCCCATCCGGGGCCGATGCCCTTTGCGGCGTCACGCCGGGCGAAGGTCTGGTGGTCGGCGAAGGAGAGGTAGGCCGTGTCCAGGGTTCCCCGGTCGGGATGGATGGCCGCCAGGCTCAGGCCGCCGTATTCCCGGTGGCGGATCGTGCTCTGGAAGTCGATGCGGATCCGTATCGGGGAATCGGCTGCGGGGCTGCCGTAGTAGGTGTTCCCGACGACTGCGCCGACGGGGAAGGGTGGCTGGAGTTCGGCGAAGAACTCCGGTGCGTGCAGGGACAGGTGAACCTCCAGGTCATGGTCAGCGGCGGGCGGGTGCTGGGGTGGTGCTGGTGCTCCAGCGCGGCACGCTAGTAGTGGTGAGCGCCGGCCGCGGTCGGGCCGCCGTGCGGCGGTGCACATCGAGCGGAGTGGGCGCCGGCGGCGGGGGCGGGACGATCGGCGTGAGCTGGATGTGCGGGAGCAGCGAGGAGAGGATCCCTTCCTGCCAGCGAGGAACGGGGGCCGGGTCGGCCAGGGCGGTGGTGATCGCGGTAACCAGGTGGACTGGGGTGCCGGTGGAGGCGGTGGCGTACCAGCGGGGCCCCTTCGGGCCGCCCCACATGTACCAGCGAGCCTCCAAGGTGGTCAGCTCCTTGGTCTCGTCGAGCCGGCCGGTGACGTACTCCAGGCCTGCCAGGCCGTCCCCGCTCTGGAGTTCCAGAACGCCCCAACGGGGGTGCTGGAGTTCCCAACCTCCCTTCAGGAGCGGGTCTACGGCCTCGAACCGGTCGCGCGGCTCCTTGTCGAGGTAAGCGTCGGGGCCCTGGGTGTACGCGGCGGCGAGGGCGGTGGTGAAGGCGGTGACCAGCTCCGTGGGGGTCATGTCGCTGAAGCACACTCCCCAGGCGGGAGCAGCGAAGGGGTCGCGGTAGGCCGTGATGCGCCACAGGCCGTCATCGTCGCCTTCGGGGAGGAAGCCGAGCCGGACCTTGCGGTCCGGGGAGGCGACGTACAGGTTTCCGACGTCGTCGTGGTGGCGGTCCCAGCCGAGTTCGAACAGGGGTTGGAGGGCTGGGTCTCCGATCCAGGCGCTGCCGGCCAGGTAGCGGGGGGTGACGTAGACGTCGCCCTCGATCGGGTCAGGTGCGATGTCGGTCAAAGAGCAGTCCAGGAGGCTGGGGTGGGTGGCGGCTACGCGGTCGGCGTGACGGTGATCGTGAGGTGGTCGCGGGCGGCCTGGATGCGTGCTGCGGCCTGGTCGGCGTCGGGGGCGGTGACGACGAGGAGGCCGACGCGGGCGACATCGACGTCGCCCTCCGGCGGCAGGGTGACCTGTTCGCCCGGGGAGAGGATCCAGCTGGTCTGCTCCAGCCAGTCGGTGGCCTTCGCGAACTCCGGGTCGATGCCGCGGGCGACGACGGTGCCGGAGACCTCGGGGTAGAGGAGGGCGACGGCTGCGGCCTGCTGCCGGGTGGGGGTGAGGTCGGGCTGGAGGCCGAGGGCGAGGTCGGCGGCGGCGCGCGGCAGGTCGATGCCGGTGGCGAGCAGGACGAGCTTGCCGATCAGGTCGCCGCCGATCCTGCCGTTCACTTCGATGATCCGCGGGCCGGTGGCCGTGAGGCGCATCTCCACGTGCTGGATGCCGGTGGTGATCCCCAGGGCGGCGATGGCGGCCTGGGCGACGGGGCCGACGCGGCGGAGCAGGGGGTCGGACCCGTCCACGGTGTGGCCGACTTCCTCGAAGTACGGGGCGAAGGCCAGCTGCTTACGGGTGACGGCGACCGGGGTGGTGACTCCGTGGTGGGTGACGCATTCGACGGATATCTCTTCGCCGTCGAGGTACTCCTCGACCAGGACGTCGGTGGACTCGCCGCCCCACAGGCTCGCCCCTTCGGTCGCGAACTCGAAGCCGGCGGCGAGTTCTTCGGCACGGTCGACGCGGATGACGCCGACGCTGCCGGCCTGCCCGGACGGTTTGACGACGACGGGGTAGCCGATGAACTCGGCAGCGAGGGCTGCCTCCAGGAGGCCGGCGGACTTCATCGACCGGGCGGAGGGAACCCTGTGGAGGTCGAAGAGCTCGCGGCTGAGGGACTTGTCACGGCATCCGTGGAGAACGTCCGGGCCGTCGGTGGCCACCAGCATGTGCTGGGCCAGGACAGCGGTGTTCACCAGGAGCATCTCGTTCCAGGTGAGCACGGCGGATATGGGCTGCCGTGCGGCCAGCGCCTCCCCCGCTGCCAGCAGCGACTCGATGTCGTACGGGTCGGCAACCTCGTGGTCGACGACGAGGGACTTCTCCCAGGAGAGGGCGGCCGGCGTGATGACCACGGTGTCGTAGGCGGCGGCCACGGACTCGAGGCAGTAGCCGCGGTACAGCTCGTCGTTGGGCGCGACGACCAGGACGACGGGGCGAGCCGGGGCAGTACGGAGGTTTTTGGACGGGGTCAAGGTTCAGGAGGCCTTTCGGAACAGACGGGGAGCGAGGAGCTACCGGGGCGGGGAGGTTCAGCGGCGCATGCCGGGGCCTTGGGCAGAGGCCGCGATGTGGGACGCGGGCACCGCCGCAGCGGGTGGTGGTTGCCTACGAGAGGGGGACAGCGGGAAGGACGTCTCCTTGGCGAGGGCCCCCAGCGGTTCCAGCTGGTCGGCCGCTTTGCCCAGTGCGTCTTGGACTTCGAGAAGGAGCGGTCCCTCGTAGAGGGTGGGGCCGGTGGTGCCCGCCCAGTGGGATACGGCGCGGAGCAGCTGGTGGATGTCGGCGACGAGGCCGTCGTGGGCCAGCAGGGTCTGGGCCAGGACCGTGGTCTCGGCGGTGGCCAGGGTGTCGAAGCGGTCGGTGAGCAGGCGGACGAGGCTTCCCGCGGCGGCTGCCTGGTCCGCGTGGAGCGAGGAGATGGCCGAAGAGTTCGGAGGCATGGGGCTCCCTGGTCGGGTGAGCAGTGGGAAGGTCAGGCCCGCTTGTGCGCGGGAGAGCGGTGGTGGCGCATGGCGGGTTCTTGGCGAAGGCGCCAGAACGCGGCGAGGAGGCCGATGGCCTGGAGGGCGGCGCAGCCGGTCAGGACGTGTCCGAGTGCCGCTGCGGGGGTGAGGGCGACGAGGATTCCGGCGAGCGGGAACGGGGCGAGCATGATCAGGATGGTGATGCTGAGGGTGGCGCCGAAGACCCGCTCGGGGATGAGGTGGGAGCGCAGGGTGCGCAGGACGACGGTCATGCCGCCCTCGCCGGCCATCAGTACGGCGGTCAGTACGAGGAGTTGGTGGTAGGTACCGGCCTGGGAGACGGCGAGGCCGGCCAGGGCTGCGACCAGCGCGCTGGCGGCCCCGGTGGGCCACAGGCCGACGCGGTCGATGGCGAAGCGGCAGCAGGCGACCGTGACGAGGGAGGCTGCGGCGGCGGCCGACCAGATCACGCCGACGGCGGCGCTGGAGTAGCCCAGGTGCTGAACGACGATGATCGGGGCGGCGGCCTGGAGCATGCCGGTGGCCAGGTTGGAGACGGTGAGTCCGGCGATCAGCCACGCGAGGGCCGGCAGGGAGACGAGGGTCTTCCATCCGGTGCGCAGTCCGGTGAGCGCGGACGCGGCGGCCGGGGCCAGGCGGGTCTCGCGGTGCCAGGGTGCGAGGGCGGCGCCCAGGAGGGAGCAGGCGGCGATGGTGATCAGGGTGCCGGTGACTCCAGCCCAGTGCAGGAGGAATCCGGCGGCTGCGGGACCGGCAAGGGTAGCGGTCTGGTCGATGCCCAGGAGCGCCGACTGCACCCGGTGGGCCCGCTCCCCCGCGTCCTTGCTGGCCGCCGCCCCGGCCGTCTCGGCCGCGATGTAGGAGAACTCGGTGGCCACGCCGGTGATCGCGGCGAGCGCCATCACCGTGATCGTCGCTCCGGGGCCGCCAGCCTGGGTGGGCAGGATGACCGCCGCAGCCAGGACCACGAGAGCCCGCAGCACGGAGGCGACACGGAAGACCCTCTTCGTTCCGTGCCGGTCGACCATCGTCCCAGCCAGCGAGAACGCGGCGAGGCGGGGAATCCACTCCAGCGCGAACGCCAGCCCGGTGAGGGTTGCTGAACGGGTGGTGGCCAGCACGATCAGCGGGATGCCGTACGTGCTCATGGCAAACGCCCCGGCATCGGCAGTACGCGGGAGGTAGATGCGGCGCAGCAGGGACAGCTGCGGGAGGAGGGCGTGCCGTGGGCCGGCGATCACAAGGTCGGTCATCGTCGCTTTCACGCAAGAAGACGCCCGCCGCGGCGAGCAGGACAGGAACGGTTCAGCGGCGCGGTGCGCGCGGCTTCGGCGGGTTCTTTGCCGGGGGCGTCACGCCCAGGGCATTCGAAGCAGTGGCCGGGGGGCTCGGCTCGGCTACGGCCTGCTGGTAGAGGGCCAGGAGGGTGTCGAGCTGACGGAACAGGGAGCCGCGCCTGAGGCCAGCCGCTTCGATACGGGCGGCTCGGCTGCCGAGGGGGCCTGCGGTCCAGCGGTGACCGCCCCACCGCATGTCACGGCCGCTGAGAGTCGCGTTCAGCTCTTCGACGCCACGAGCCGCGTCCTCCAGGAGCTGCCGCTGCACGGTGTCAATGCTGAAAGCCGTGTCCATCACGGCCATGACCATGTGCTGCACATGATCGGGTGCTTCCTTCATCGCCGCGAAGGCCCAGACGTTCGGGTCCATGCCGACCACGCGCGCCACTTCGCTGGTCCCCAGGTCGGTGATAGCCCCCGAGCGCGGTGTGGTGCTCATGCGGCCAGCTCCATCTCGTCGCGGGAGGCACCGGTGAGCTGCGCGGCCAGGGTCGCCCCGTGGTCGCGGATCCACGAGGTGAGTGCCGTCCTGGGCTCGTCCAGGGAGTCGTAATCCAGCTCCGGTGCGTGCCCGGGAAGGGGCTGGGCAGAGCCGAGCAGGGCGAGCGTGGCCTGGACCCGTGTGACGAAGTCGCTGACGTCGCTGGGGTGGTGGTGGGTGCGGGCCCAGCGGGCTGCCGTGTCGTAGACCTCGGCCAGCGCCTCACCGGCCGGCGTGAGGACCAGGGTCGGTATGCCTTCGTCGGTGGAGGCCTGCAGCAGGCCCAGCGCGCGCCCGACCGCGGAGGCCTGGCGTCGCTGCCAGCGGGAGAGGCCGGTGAGGGTCCGGCTCAGGAGGTGTCGTTCCAGCGGACCGTTGTCGTCGAGGTCGCTGACGATCCGGATGAGGCCCGGGTGGGACAGAGCGGCCGTAGCCGGCACCAGAGCCTTCGCGTGGGTGTCGTTGGGATTCATCGGGTGCGTCCTCCCGTCCCCGGCCCGCCCGCGGGGCCGATCGCGGTGGGGGTGTGGGAGAAGAGGCGCTTCCATGCCGGACGGGCCTGGGGCGTCGGCGTCGCCGCGATGCGCGGCTGGGTGGTGGCCCACTTCGTCGGGTGGTCTTGTGGCTGCGTGGGTGTGGGTGCCCACACCGGGTGGGTCACGGCCTCGGTGAGGGGAGTGCCAGCGGCCCAGGCGGACAGTGCCTGGTAGACGGGGGCCAGGTCTCGGCCGGCGGCCGTGAGTTCGACGCGGCCCTCGCGGTCCTTGGTGACGAGGAAGTCCTCGGCCAGGCGGTTGAGCGGGGCGTAGACGCCGGTCAGGTGGCGGTCGGGCATGGCGGTGGCGGCCAGGGCCTTGGGGCTGGAGGTTCCGCGTACGCGCAGTGTCCAAAGGATCGGGGTGGCCTGTCGCGGGGCGATGAGAGCGATGGCGTCCTCGATGTCCTGTGCGCGGGGCACCGCCTTGGGTACACGCTGACCGGTCGCCGGGTCCAGCACCATCTCCTTCTCCAGGTGCTTGGCGCCCCAGGCAGCGATCACGCCGAGGACCGGCAGCAGCTCGCGGCCCCGTGCGGACAGGCCGTACAGCACGTCCTGGGCGTCGTACTCGGTTCGGTCGAGAAGGCCTGAGTTGGTGAGCCTGACGAGCCGGGGGTGGAGCTGGCCGTCGGGGAGCCAAGGCAGTGCGCTCTTGAGCTCCCGGTAGCGCAGCGGCTTCTCGGACATGGTCAGCAGCACCCAGACGTTCCACCGCGGGGACAGCATCTGCAGGCTCTCGGTGACACGGGAAAGGTCGGACGATATGGATTCGGGCAGGCCGGTGGTAGCCAAAGCGGGTGCTCCTGGAAGGTGGGGACGAGGTTCAGCGGGTACGGGAGGCCGGGACGGCGGCGGGGGCCGGTGGTGGGACCGGGGCGGCGGGTGTGGTCTCCAGCGCGGGGGTGCGGTGCAGGCTCTGCAGCACTGCGGAGACGTGCCGGGCCTGGGTGTCGCGGACGGCGACGGCTTCGCCGATGCGGCGGGCGCAGTCGAAGATGTGGCCGGCGTCGTGGCGTCCGACTTCGCGCTCGGGGTCTACCAGCTTGCGCAGGCGCTGGAGTTGGAAGCCGATGTCGGTCTCGGCGAACTCGATGGCGCTGTTGGCGGCCAAGAGCGCGGACAGCATGTTCGGGTGGGTCGTGGAGTCGGCGTGCGCTTCAAGTTCGGCGCGCGGGCGGCCGTAGAGGGTTTCGATGTGCTCGGTGATCTGCCGGGATGTGGTGTGGGTCAATCAGCGGCCTCTCACGCTCGGTGCCGCCGGGCGCACGCCGACGGGCGCAGTCGCGGTGGCGGGACGGGTGGTGGCCCATGGCTGGTCCAGCTTCGGCGGCCCTTCGCGTGCGGTGCCCGGGGGCGGCATGGAGCGCAGGAGTTCGCGCAGGGCCGTGACGTACTGGGTGCGGGCGGTGAGGGCTGCGTCCATCCATTGCGCATCGAAGCGGAGCTCGGAGGCGGACAGCGTGCCCATGTCGGCGTCCGGGGCGGTGTTCCGGTGGACGCGGTCGCGGACGCGGGCAACCTGTTCTTCGGCCAGTGCCAGGAACGAACGCAGTTCCAGAGCCCGTTGTGCGGCGGGCGTGGCGGCACCTGCCGCCGCAGCGGTGTAGAGCTGCGCGACCGGGGTGCCGAAGGCCTCTTCGAGGTGAGCGTCCTGGCTGGACGGCTTCGTCCAGGTGCTCATCGCGTGCCTCCCCTGACGGGTACGGCGGGCACTGCGGCGGGCCGGGGTACGGGGGTGGTCGCGATGGCGGGCCCGGTGCGGGCGGTGCCGCGCCAAGGACCCGGTGTGCGGTTGCCGGGGGCGTTGTCGTTGAGGTAGTGGCTGACGACCATGGCTCGGCCGTCGCGCACGGTTACGAGGGTGTTCACGCGGTCGGCGAGCGCCATCACGGGGTCGTCGAGCTCGCCGGCCGGAGCGCGGTCCAACGCGGCGAGGAGGTCGTTCTCGGCGGCGGAGAGGGCCGCTTGGGCTTCCTCGAGCAGTCCGTACCAGCGGGCCACGGTCGTCGCCTGGGCGTTCGCCTGGGGCGCCGCGGCCACCGCCTGGCGGAGCTGGTGCAGCGGCATCTGGAAGCGGGATTCGATCTGCTCGGTGAATGCGCCGAGCACGTCGTCGACTTCTTCGGGCATGGCGAAGTCCTCTCCATGAGGGCATGGGGTGGGAAGGGTGAAGGGGCCGCCCGTTGCTGCGTGGTGGGCCTGTTCCTAGGGTCCGGAGATTCCCCGGTTTGGCTGACCGGGGAAGTGCTGCTATGTTCCGGGCCCGCCGCGTTCATCGGGTCCGCCCTGGCGTCCTCGGCGGGGGGCTCGGGAGGGCGCTCGGGCCCGTTGTACGGGCTGTGGACGGTGCAGGCGCCGGCAGCGGAGTGGACCGGTCCTCCATCCAGTCGACGGCTTCCTCCAAGGTCTCGAAGGCGCCCTCGCGCAGGGTGTGGGTGAAGCTGTCGAGATCGGCCTGCTCCAGCAGGACCCGGAACGGCTTGTGTACGCGCTCGCCGAGCGCTTGCAAGAGCACCACGACCTCCGTGTGAGGCGCGGTGTCGTCGGTGTGGCTGTCGAGCAGCACGAAGTTGTCTCCGTCGCGCATGAGCCGCTGTTGCAGAGCCACCGTGGCCGCGTCGGCGGCCGTGGTCCCCATGCCCGGCGGCAAGGCGATGGCTTCGGCGGGGCAGCCGCGCCGGATGAGCCAGGACTGGGCCATCGCCGGAAGCGGCAGCTCGGCGTGCTCGAAGTCGTACGTCGCCGTGGCGCCGTCCCGTCTGATGTGCGCGGCGATGATCTGGGGATCGCCGGGGGTTCCCCAGGTGACGGATCCGTCGTGGATCACGTAGAAGCTGTTGCTGCCATCGGGGCTGTGGTGGGTGGCGAGCGTGGTCATCGACTCGCTCTCCGCGTCGAGGTGATTCCAGAACGCCTCTTCGACGGCCTCGCTGACGGGCTCGAACCCGTCGAGGCGGAAATCAGGACGGCGATCGGTTGGCGGCATGGAGCTCCGTTCGTACAAGGGGGTTGGTGGCCGCCGGAAGGTCAGCGAGACCGCGCGGCAGGGGTCGGCCAGGCGCCCGCCCTCGGCACCGCAGAGGCCGGCACCGCGGGCCGGCGGGTGGTGCCGGTCAGCGTGGTGCGGCCGATGTCCGTGAGCGAGATGGGCTGACCGGCGTGCAGGGGGTGGGAGGTATCGCGGGCCACCAGGCGGGCGTCCTCCAGGCGCTGGTAGAGGGGATGGGCGATGCGTGCACCGGAGGCCGTGACGACGGCCATCCGCCCGGTCTGCAGGTTTTGGTGGAGCTTCGCTCCCTGGCTGATGGCCAGGAGCGCGGCGAACTCGTGGGCCAGCAGGTCCACGCTCTGCCCCGTGGTGTGCGCCGGGGCCGCGACGTCCAGCGCCTCCAGCACGGCGAGAGCATGGCCTTGGCGGATGTCCCGTGTGGCGGCGGCCTCCTTGAGCTGCGCGACGGCCCGCTCGATGCGCGTGAACAGCGCCTGGTCGAAGGGCAGGTCACCAGAGGCGAGGCGCTGGAGGCGGTTCTGGTTGAAGGTCACACTGCGCTCGGCGTCGGCGAGGGCGCGGTGGGCTTCGGTGAGCTGGTGCAGCGGTTCATCGAGCAGGCCTCGATCGTGGTAGGTCCACAGGCTGTCGATGTCGTGGCCGCTGGACTCCTCGACGCGGTGGTCGAGATCGGTCGGTGTTCTCGACGGGGGCGGGGTGGACGGCGAGAAGGTCACCTCCTAGAAGGGAGCCGGTGGTGGCATTGCCGGGCAGTGGGCACCGGTTCCGTGGAGCGGTACGCGGACGTCGAGGTGGGTGCCCTCGTGGCGGAGGGTGGTGGGGTGGCCGAAGTGCCGGACCAGGCCGAGGATCGGCAGGTTCGACGCCTCGGCGTACACGGAGAGGGTGTGCGCGCCGCGGGATCGGGCGCGGGTGGCGGCGTGCCGGGCGAGGGCCAGGCCGATGCCTCGGCGCTGGTGGGCGTCGGCGACCTGCAGGCCGAGGTCGAAGACGCCCGGCTCTCGGCTGAGGGGGCCGGCCGAAGCCAGGGCGACCACCCCGTCGGTGGCATGGAGAGCGATCCAGCAGCGGGAGTGGTCCAGAAGGCGCTCGATGTCGCGGCGGCTGATCTGCGTCCTGCCCCAGCGGCGGTACAGGGCCTGCTCGGAGCACTTGCGGTGGAACGCCTCGATGAGCGGCCAGTCGGCCAGGGCCGCGGTCCGGACGAGGGTGGCACCGTTGGAGTTCAGCAGCTGGTGCACACGCCCATGGCCGCCAGGAGGGCGTCGCGCTGGTAGGACTTGCGGCGTCGGCCGTCCGGCAGGGTGATGTCGCGGGTCCGCATGCCGTGCGGGGCCAAGAGCTGTGCGAGCCGGGCCTGGGTGAGGTCGCTGTATCGCCAGTGGTTCCCGGCGGTGCCGGGCAGGTCTCGAAGGGCGTCGACGAGGTCGGCGGAGGCCACGGCATACGGATCGCCAAGCTGGGCGAACACGTCGAGGCAGGCTTCAAGCAGGCTGCCCGGCAGTTCAGGGTCCTGGCAGCACTCCTCGCCCTGTTCCAGACCGCACGGCACACAGGGTTCGGCATCCTGCGCGCAGCAGCAGTCCACGGACAGGAGCCTGGACAGCTCGACCCCGGCGATGAAGCGCTCGGTCAGGGCATCGGCACATGCTTCCAGCTGCTGGGCGGTTCCCTTGCCGGTCTCGATCGCGGTGGCAATGTCGGTCAGCAGACGCCGGTCGCAGTTCTGGACAGCGATGAAGGCGTCCAGAAGGGCCTGGTGCTGAGGGTTTGTCTCAAGCGGTGTGGCACCGGTGATGTTGGTGGCGAAGCTGTCGATGAAGTTGGGGAAGGGCATCAACGGGTGGGGCCTTTCGGGGTGAGGGGAAGTGCGGGCTGGGGAAGTCCGGGGACCGCGTAGGGCTGGGGTCCGGGCTTGGGGATGGTGCGAGTGGTGCCGAGCTGGGGAGACCGGCCCCTGGCCGCGTGGGTGAGGGCATCGACCGGCCGGCGTTTGATCCCCAGGCGGGCGGCGGCGGTGCGGTAGACGTCGCTCTGTTCCCGGGGCCGGACCGCGACGACGTGGATCTCGCTGCGGAACGCAGCCCCTTCGGGAGCTCGGCGGGTGGCGTAGACGATGCGCCAGGCCGAGCGGGAGTCGACGTAGACCTTGCGGAGCCCGTCGAGTTCGTGGGTGAGCTTCCCGCCGAACAGGTTGGCGTTGACGACGTCCTGGAGCTTGGCGAGCGCGAGGTCGCGGATGTCGCTCGGAGCCTGGAGGAGGTCGGTCAGGGCGCGGGGGTCGAAGGTCAGACCGAAGGCGGGTTGGTCGTTGCCGCTCACGAGACTGCCTCGAAGGCGTGGCCCGTTTCGTCGGCCGCGGTGGCCGTGGGGCGGGTGGATCGGCCGGGGCCTTGCAGCAGGCGGTGCGCGGGGCGGTCGGGGTCGGTCTGGCAGGCCGACAGCGGTCCGCCGGCCGAGCGGATGGCCGCCATCGCGTGGGTGAGGAAGTCCCGGTGCCACACGAACATGCCCGACGGTCCGGCCTCGGGGTCCTTGTGCTGCTGGTAGGCCATCCACAGGGCGTGCAGCCAGGCAACGACGTCGAGGTGTTCCTGCCACCGTTCGCACCACGGCGCGGCGGTGGTGATCTCCGCGCCGTAGACCGGCATGAGGAAGTCCTCTACCCAGTCGGTCAGCGAGTCGAGTTCGTTCTCCCGCTCTTCGCCGTCCAGCTCGAGGATCGGCTTCGGGTCGGGCGGCAGCACGGGCGCGGGCATGCCGGGAAGGCCCGGCATGGAGAAGCCGGCGAAGGGCATCGGGTCCGGTGGTGCGGCGGCCAGGCTGTCGAGCTGCCGGGCCTGCTGGGCCGACTGGTCCAGGAGCTTGCGGACGCTGGCCTCGATGCTCTCCAGGTCGGCCTCGGGAACACGGATCGGATCCATCGGCTGGCCGTCGGGTCCGTCTATGGGTTCGAGCACGAAAGGTCTCTCCTCGCAGCCGCATGCGGCACGTTGGAATTTGAAAGAGGGGCTGGAGTTCAACCATCCGCACATTCCCCGGTTTGGCTGACCGGGGATCACGTGCTACAAAGCCCCCGCGCGACGGGGACAGAAAGACGAGATATCGCCCTCCTGCCCCCGCTGCAAGCGGGTGAGGGTCAGGCGGAAAGGACGAAATCGTCCTGGGAATGGGTCTGCTGGAGGGCTTCGGTGAGCCGGTCGGCGGCGATCTCGGCGTAGTGCTTGGTCTTCTCGACGCCGATGAAGTCCCGGCCCTCCAGCAGGGCTGCGACACCGGTGGAGCCGGATCCGGCGCAGAAGTCCAGTACGGTGCCGCCCGGCGGGCTGATCTTGACGAGCTCGCGCATCACCGAAACGGGCTTCTGCGTGATGTGCTGGCGCTTCCGACCCGTCGGCTGCGACCCGGAGTACAGACCCGGGAGGTAGACCTCGTTGCGGGAGCCGTCCATGTCCCCGTTGGACCCCCAGACGATGAATTCACAATTCTGGGTAAAGCGGCCCTTCTGCGGGCGGGCGGCGGGCTTGTGCCAGGCCAGGACCCCGCGCCACGTCCAGCCGGCGGCCTGGATCGCATCGGTGGTGATGGGCAGCTGGCGCCAGTCGGTGAACAGCAGCGCCGTGCCGCCGGGGCGGGTCGCCCGCTGGGCTTCGGTCATGATCTGCGTCAGCCAGAAGCCATAAGACCTCTGGTCCATGTTCTCGCCGGTGAAGTCCGGCAGGGCATGGCCGGCGTCCGCGGACGTGTACTTCTGCCGGGCCGTCCGGGTCGTGCGCTCCTTCGCCGTCCGCCCGCCCGAGTTGTACGGCGGGTCGGTGATGACGGAGTCGACGCAGTCGTCCGGGAGGGTCGACAGGACGCTGAGGGCGTCGCCCTGGTGCAGGGAGAAAGGCAAAGAGGTACCCCAATATCGGTTCGGGAAAGGCGAGGGTGAACTCCTACTCGCCGCAGCGAAGCCGCCTGCCCGGATTTGGACACAGGTGTGCCATAGGGCCCTAGGGCGGTCGTGCGGGGGGAGTTCCAAAACTGTAGGGCACGATCCCCGGTTGACCACGGTCGCCGCGAAAACCCTTGAAATAGAGCCTTGATCATCTTTTTCTTGGTCAACCGGGGATCCGCACTTACTGTTTTGGAACTGCCCGGTGCACACAGCGCCGATGGCCGTACTCCCCCGTCATGCCCACACGGAGGCACCCCCTTGTCCCGGCACACCTGATACGCCCGGACGTCATCGCGAGCGGCAACTCGCAGCGACGCCCCGAGGTACAGCTCACCCATCACCCGGCCTACCGCGCCCTTCTCACATCTCCACCACGCCGCGCGGCCGGGACTTCACACACTCCAAGGACACCGTCATGCCATTGATGCGCCCTCCCCTGCCTGAACCCCGGCCGCCGGCCCTGCCCGGCGAGCGCGGAGGCACTCCGGGTTGAAGGCCGTAGCCGCCGTCATCGGCGTCCTCTGCCTCTCCCCCCTAGTCCTCGCCACCACCGCCGCCATGGCCGCGGCCGGGAGCGGCGCCGCCTCCAGGAGCGCCGCCTGCACTCCCGGCGGCAGCAGCGTCGATGCCTCCGCGGTCGCCAAGCAGGTCGCCGCGATCCTCGGCGGCCAGGGCAGCAACAGCTCGATCCACATCGAGGGCCTGGAACTGCCCGCCGAGCAGATCCCCCACGCGAAAACGATCCTGGCCACCGGTATCGCTCTGAAGGTTCCCGAGCGTGGACAGGTCGTCGCGCTCGCCACCGCCATCCAGGAATCCCGGCTCCGCAACCTCAACTCCGGCGACCGGGACTCGCTGGGCCTGTTCCAGCAGCGGCCCAGCCAGGGCTGGGGCACCCCCGAGCAGATCCGCGACCCGGTCTACGCCTCCACGAAGTTCTACAAGGGGCTGCTGGGGGTCAAGGGGT